>DNXT01000183.1:495-12989 GCA_003505795.1 Lysobacteraceae bacterium
GGCTGCATCCCGTCCAAGGCGCTGCTGCATGCCGCGGCGGTGATCGACGAAGTCGCCCATGCCGGCGATTTCGGCGTGGAGTTCGGCAAGCCGAAGATCACCCTCGACAAGCTGCGCGAGTACAAGCAGAAGGTGGTCGGCAAGCTCACCGGCGGCCTGGCCTCGATGGCCAAGCAGCGCAAGGTGCGCACCGTCACCGGCGTGGCGAGCTTCGTCTCGGCCAACGAGCTGGAGATCGTCGGTGCCGACGGCAAGACCCAGCTGCTGCGCTTCGAGCAGTGCATCATCGCCGCCGGCTCGCAGGCGGTGAAGCTGCCGAACTTCCCGTGGGACGACGCGCGGGTGATGGATTCCACCGACGCGCTGGAGCTGGCCGAAGTGCCGAAGAAGCTGCTGGTGGTCGGCGGCGGCATCATCGGCCTGGAGATGGCCACCGTGTACGGCGCGCTGGGCAGTCAGGTCACCGTGGTCGAGTTCATGGACCAGCTGATGCCGGGTGCCGACAAGGACTTGGTCAAGCCGCTGGCCGACCGCCTCAGGAAGCAGGGCATCGAGGTCTTCCTCAAGACCAAGGCCACCGACGTGAAGGCCGACAAGAAGGGCATCACGGTGTCGTTCGAGGCCGCCGCCGCGGGCGAGAAGCCGGAGCTGGAACCGTCGACCTACGACCGCGTGCTGGTCGCGGTCGGCCGCGCGCCGAACGGCAGCAAGATCGGCGCCGACAAGGCCGGCGTCAACGTCACCGAGCGCGGCTTCATCCCGGTCGACCGGCAGATGCGCACCAACGTGCCGCACATCTTCGCGATCGGCGACATCGTCGGCAACCCGATGCTGGCGCACAAGGCCACCCATGAGGGCAAGCTGGCCGCGGAAGTGGCGTTCGGCGAGAAGAAGGAGTGGGTGGCGCGGGTGATCCCGTCGGTGGCCTACACCAACCCGGAGATCGCCTGGGTCGGCGTCACCGAGACCGAAGCCAGGGCCAAGGGGCTGAAGGTCGGCGTCGCCAGGTTCCCGTGGGCGGCGAGCGGCCGCGCGATCGGCATCGGCCGTACCGAGGGCTTCACCAAGCTGATCTTCGACGAGGACACGCACCGGGTGATCGGCGGCGCGATCGTCGGCGTGCACGCCGGCGACCTGCTGGCCGAGATCGGGCTGGCGATCGAGATGGGCGCCGAGGCCGAGGACATCGGCCACACCATCCACGCGCACCCGACCCTGAGCGAGTCGGTCGGCATGGCCGCCGAGGTGTACGACGGCACGATCACCGACCTGTACATCCCGAAGAAGAAGTGACGCTGCCGCGCTGCGGACGACGCGACGACGCCCCGCGTGCCGGGGCGTCGTCGTTTTCGCTCGCGGTTGCCGCGGTTTCCGCGCGGCTCCGCAGGAGCGACTTCCGTCGCGATGGGGGCATTGCCGAGACCGAGGGCTTTGGCGGTTGTGGGGAGGGACTGCTGTGGGAGGGACTTCAGTCCCGACCGGCTTTACCTGCAGCCGGTCGGGACTGAAGTCCCGCCCACAGGTACAAGGCCTTTCGCATCCCTTCCTCGCGACGGCAGCTGCGCTGCCGTTCCGTGGAGTCGTCGTGGACTCGAACAAGGGGCCTGCTGCCCCGGCCGCGAACGACGCACTTGCATGCACGCCGCCCCCACCCCCGCTTCCATCGCTGCGGACGGGGTGCGAAGGCGAGCAGCGCGGTCAACAGCCAACGGCGACGCCACCGACGACAAAGGCAACGGCGATTCGCCGTTGCCTTTGCCGGGTTGCCGGAATCCAGACCCGAACCGGGCTCAGAACGCCAGCGTGATGCCCGCCACCGGGCCCTTGAATTCCTGCTTCAGGCCGATCAGGCCGTCGCTGCCGGACTGGTCGACGTCGAGCTTGAAGTAGTCGTAGCCGGCGAAGATGCCGAAGTTGCGGGTGAGGCGGTACTCGACGATCGCATTGGCGCGGGTGAGGTCGCCGTCGTAGTTGTCGAAGCTGCCCCAGTCGGTGTTGAGGTACTGGCCCTGCAGGTTGAACAGCCAGCGTTCGCCCGGATGGGCGGTGAAGCGGATGCCGACCACCGGCGCGGCGCCGTCCTCGCTCTCGTCGACGAAGGTGCCCGTATACAGGTCGCCGAGATCGGCGTAGGCGTTGGCCTCGACCTTGGCCCACTCGGCGCCGATCTGCAGGCCGAGGCTGAAGTTCTCCTGGTCGACCACCGAGTAGTCGTACACCAGGCTGGCGACCTGGTACTTCAGTTCGCCCTTGACGAAGCTGCCCGACGGCACCGTCACCCCGCCGTACGAGACGTCGTCGGCGAGCTCCTCGCGGCGGTCCTTGTCGTACTTGAAGTAGTCGAAGATCAGGCGCTGGCGCTTGCTGATGCGGAACAGGCCGTCCACCCGCGGTTCCCATTCCTTGCCGCCGAGCTTGAAGTCCTGCGAACCGGAGATCGGCTCGCCGTTGATCTCGGTCTCGCCGCGCAGGGTGTTGTCGTTGTCGATGTTCATCGCGCCCAGACGCAGCTGGAAGCGATCGTCGCCGTCGGCGGCGTGGGCCGGGGCGGCGTAGGCGGCGGCGAGCGCGCAGGGCAGGGCAAGGGCTAGCAGGGATTTCATTTGAAGGCTCCGTGTTCTGGAAGGCAGGCATTCAGGCCTGTTCGCCGGAGCACTATGCGGAGCGCGTTCGTCCACCATCCGTGAAAGTACGGAGGGACAATCTGTCGCGTTCATGCGCGACTCATCGCCGTGCAGACGCGTTCACCTGCGCATCGGCACACCGGGGCGAAAAGAGGAGACCCCGGTTTCCCGGGGCTCCGGCGAGGCCTGCCAAGGAGCTGTCGACGAGGTTCGTAGCACAGGCCACCCAGGCTAGGACCGGCCCGGTTGCGGAAAGTTCCGGACAAAAAACGTTTTCAGTATGAACGACTTGCGCTTTCCTGCATTGCAGCATCGAGATGACTTGTCGCGGTTGTCTCGCAATTGGGTCGATTGCTATAATTCCGTGGCTCGACGAGGCGCTTGCGCGTCTTACGCCTACTTCACCTAAGCAAAATGGGACTTCTGTGCTGAACTCCGTTGACGCGGGTCGGCGGTTGATGCTGCGCGCCGCGGTATATCCGCTTGTCGCTGTAGCTATAGCCAGTTCGTTGTTCCTGATGCTGGGGGCGAAGTACGCGGCCGGGAATGCGCTGACCGGGTTCGCCACCGTGCTGGGGGGCTGGGTCGCCGCACGTACCGCGTTGGGAGGAGGGGTCCAGGCCGCCGAGGCGGCCACGATCCGTCTGGTACTGGCGATGGTGCTCAAGTGGGTGCTGGTGATCGCGGCGTTGGCGCTGGGCTTCGGGCTCTGGCGACTGCCTGCGGTGGCCCTGCTGGCGGGGATCGCGATCGGGTTGATTTTTCAGGTTCTGGCCCTGGTGGCCAGGCGTTGATCGAAATTTAAAAGGGTTCCGGACAAGATGGCGGGCGAGGCACACACCCCTAGCGACTACATCACGCATCACCTGCAGAACCTGACCTATCAGGTGGTGCCGGGCAACCCGTTCATGTCGATCCACGTCGACACCATCGTGACCGCGGTGCTGCTGGGCCTGCTGATGGTGTTCGCGTTCTGGCTCGCCACGCGCAAGGCCACCGCCGGCGTGCCCGGCAAGTGGCAGGCGTTCGTGGAGATCTGCCTGGAGTTCGTCGACCGCCAGGCCAAGGACACCTATCACGGCAAGAGCAAGCTGGTGACGCCGATCGCGATCACCATCTTCTTCTGGATCCTGCTGATGAACCTGGTCAAGATGATCCCGGCCGATTTCATCGCGATCCCGCTGGGCTGGGCCGGCATCCACGCCTGGAAGCCGGTGCCGACCGCCGACGTCAACGCCACCCTCGGCATGTCGATCAGCGTGTTCTTCCTGATGATCTTCTTCTCGCTGCGTTCCAAGGGCGTGGGCGGGTTCATCAAGGAATTCCTGACCGCGCCGTTCGGCCCGTGGATGATGCCGTTCAACCTCATCCTCAACATCGTCGAATGGCTGAGCAAGCCGATCTCGCTGGCAATGCGACTGTTTGGCAACATGTTCGGCGGCGAGATCGTCTTCCTGCTGATCTGGGTGCTGGGCGGCGCAGGTGTCGCCGGCATGGTGGCAGGCGGAGCGTTCGGCCTGGGCTGGATGCTGTTCCACCTGCTGGTCATTCCCCTGCAGGCCTTCATTTTCATGATGCTGTCGATCGTGTACCTGAGCCTGTCGGAAGACAGTCACTGAGTTTCGCTTCACCCTTCATCCGTTTCGTTTCCCAACCCTTAGCAACTTAAAGTTCCTGGAGATCAACATGTTCCTCGCCGCCCTGACCAACCTCGCCCAAGTCCAGAGCTCCACCGCCCTCGCCGTCGGCATCATGATCGGCCTGGCCGCGCTGGGTGCCGGTCTCGGTCTGGCCATCATGGCCGGTAAGTTCCTCGAGTCGGCCGCGCGCCAGCCGGAGCTGATCCCGGTGCTGCAGGTCCGCATGTTCATCACCGCCGGCCTGATCGACGCCGCGTTCATCATCAGCGTCGCCGTCGGCCTGCTGCTGGTCTTCACCAACCCGCTCGCCACCGCGTTCGTCAACGCCCTGCAGGCGGGCTGATCCAGCGATAGCGACACAGATCGGGTGCCGGAACGGCGCCCGATCGCGGATGAAGGTCGGATCCGCCGCCCAGGCGGCGGGTCCAGCCCGTCAACATCGATCGAGCGGAACCCATGAATCTCACTCTCACCATCTTTGCCCAGGCGCTGGCCTTCGCGGGTCTGATCTGGATCATCGCGACCAAGATCTGGCCGCCGCTGCTGAAGGCCATCGAAGAGCGCCAGCAGAAGATCGCCGAAGGCCTGGCCGCGGCCGATCGCAGCCAGAAGGACCTGGCGCAGGCGCAGGAAAAGGTCAACGAGGCGCTGAAGGAAGCGCGCACCAAGGCCAACGAGATCATCGACCAGGCCCACGCGCGCGCCAACCAGATCGTCGAGGCGGCCAAGAACGAGGCCATCGCCGAAGCCAACCGCCAGAAGGAACTGGCCCAGGCCGAGATCGATGCCGCCGCCACCCGTGCCCGCGAGGACCTGCGCAAGCAGGTGTCGGGGCTGGCCGTGAGCGGCGCCGAGAAGCTGCTCAAGCGCGAGATCGACGCCAACGCCCACAAGGCGCTGCTCGACGAGCTGGCGGCGGAGATCTGATAGATGACCCAGGCCCTCACGCTTGCCCGTCCGTATGCCCGCGCCGCGTTCGCGATCGCGCGCGACGAAGGCAAGTTCGCGTCGTGGTCGGAGGCGCTGGCTTTCTCCGCGCAGGTCGCCGCCGATCCGCGCGTGTCGGCGCTGCTGCTGAATCCGGAGCTGGACCAGGACGCGTCGGTCGCGCTGCTGGCGCCGGAAGCGGCCGAGCCGGCGTACGCCCGCTTCCTGGCGGTGCTGGCCGCCTCGCAGCGGCTGCCGCTGCTGCCGGAGGTGGCGGGCCTGTTCGAGCAGCTGCGCGCCGACGCCGAGCACGTGGTCAAGGCCAAGGTGACCTCGGCCGCCGAGATGCCGCAGGCCGAGCTGGACAAGATCATCGCCGCGCTGAAGAAGCGTTTCGGCCGCGAGGTGGAAGTCACCACCGCGGTCGATGCCTCGCTGATCGGCGGCGCGGTGATCGATGCCGGCGACGTGGTGATCGACGGCTCGCTCAAGGGCAAGCTGTCGCGCCTGCAGAACTCGCTCGCACACTGAATTCTCATAAACGCACGGCCCTGGCGGCCGGCACCTAGGACTGAACGATGGCAACCACGCTCAACCCCTCCGAAATCAGCGACCTGATCAAGACCCGCATCGAGAAGGTCAAGCTGTCCGCTGAATCGCGCAACGAAGGCACCGTGACCAGCGTGTCCGACGGCATCGTGCGCATCTTCGGCCTGGCCGATGTGATGCAGGGCGAAATGATCGAACTGCCGAACAGCACCTACGCGCTGGCCCTGAACCTGGAGCGCGACTCGGTCGGCGCGGTGGTGCTGGGCGACTACGAGCACCTGCGCGAGGGCGACGTGGCCAAGACCACCGGCCGCATCCTCGAAGTGCCGGTCGGCAAGGAACTGCTGGGTCGCGTGGTCAACGCCCTCGGCGAGCCGATCGACGGCAAGGGCCCGCTGGGCGCGCAGCTGACCGCTCCGGTGGAGCGCGTGGCGCCGGGCGTGATCTGGCGCCAGTCGGTCGACCAGCCGGTGCAGACCGGCTACAAGTCGGTCGACGCGATGATCCCGATCGGCCGCGGCCAGCGCGAGCTGATCATCGGCGACCGCCAGACCGGCAAGACCGCGATGGCGATCGACGCGGTGATCAACCAGAAGGGCACCGGCATCAAGTGCGTGTACGTGGCGATCGGCCAGAAGGCCTCGACCGTCGCCAACATCGTGCGCAAGCTGGAAGAGAACGGCGCGCTGGCGCACACCGTGGTGGTCGCCGCGACCGCCTCCGAGTCGGCCGCGATGCAGTACATCAGCGCCTACTCCGGCTGCACCATGGGCGAGTACTTCATGGACCGCGGCGAAGACGCGCTGATCGTCTACGACGACCTGTCCAAGCAGGCCGTGGCCTACCGCCAGATCTCGCTGCTGCTGAAGCGCCCGCCGGGCCGCGAAGCCTACCCGGGCGACGTGTTCTACCTGCACTCGCGCCTGCTCGAGCGCGCCGCGCGCGTGTCGGCGGAGTACGTGGAGAAGTTCACCAACGGCGAGGTGAAGGGCAAGACCGGCTCGCTGACCGCGCTGCCGATCATCGAGACCCAGGCCGGCGACGTGTCCGCGTTCGTGCCGACCAACGTGATCTCGATCACCGACGGCCAGATCTTCCTGGAGACCGACCTGTTCAACGCCGGCATCCGCCCGGCCGTGAACGCCGGCATCTCGGTGTCGCGCGTCGGCGGCTCGGCGCAGACCAAGATCATCAAGAAGCTGTCCGGCGGCATCCGCATCTCGCTTGCGCAGTACCGCGAGCTGGCCGCGTTCGCGCAGTTCGCCTCGGACCTGGACGACGCCACCCGCAAGCAGCTCGAGCGCGGCCAGCGCGTCACCGAGCTGATGAAGCAGAAGCAGTACCAGCCGATGCCGATCGCCGACCAGGCGCTGACGATCTACGCCGTCAACGAGGGCTACCTCGACGACGTGCCGGTCAACAAGCTGCTGGCGTTCGAAGAGGGCCTGCACGCCCACTTCGCCAACACCCAGGGCGAGCTGATCGCCAAGATCAACGGCACCGGCGGGTGGGACAACGACATCGAGGCCGCGTTCAAGAAGGGCATCGAAGAGTTCAAGACTACCGGTAGCTGGTAAGGGCCGGGACCCGGGACCCGGGACCCGGGACCCGCGAAAGCGGAGTCTCGTGGCTCGGGACCAGGGTGCCGGATGACAATGACGATTCGTGATCGAGGGGCCTTCCGGGTCCCGGGTCCCGGGTCCCGAGTCCCGAGATAGAAAAATGGCAGGCGGACGCGAAATCAAAACCAAGATCAAGAGCGTGCAGAACACCCGCAAGGTGACGCGCGCGCTCGAAATGGTCTCGGCCTCCAAGATCCGCAAGGCCCAGGACCGGATGAAGACCTCGCGGCCCTACGCGCAGGCGATGAAGCAGGTGATCGGCCACCTGGCCCAGGCCAGCACCGATTTCCAGCATCCGTTCCTGGTCGCGCGCGATCGGGTCGAGCGGGTCGGCTACATCGTGATCTCCTCCGACCGCGGCCTGGCCGGCGGCCTCAACAACAACCTGTTCCGCAAGCTGCTGGGCGAGGTCCGGCAGTGGCAGGACAAGGGCGCCGACGTGGACGTGGTGACGATCGGCCAGAAGGCGTCGACCTTCTTCCGCCGCATCAAGGTCAACATGGTCGGCAGCGTCACCCACCTGGGCGACGCGCCGCACGTGGAGCAGCTGGTCGGCGTGATCAAGGTGATGCTCGACGCCTTCACCGAGGGCAGGGTCGACCGCGTCTACCTGGTCTACAACCGCTTCGTGAACACGATGACGCAGAAGGCCAGCTTCGACCAGCTGCTGCCGTTGCCGGCTTCCGAGGCCAAGGTCGCCCACCACGACTGGGACTACCTGTACGAACCCGATGCCGCGACCGTGCTCGAGCACGTGATGACGCGCTACATCGAGTCGCTGGTATACCAGGCGGTGCTGGAGAACGTGGCCTCCGAGCACGCTGCGCGCATGGTGGCGATGAAGGCCGCCAGCGACAACGCCAGCAAGCTGATCGGGACCCTGCAGCTCGTCTACAACAAGGCGCGCCAGGCAGCGATCACCCAGGAAATCTCCGAGATCGTCGGCGGCGCGGCCGCTGTGTAAGAGCCGGGATTCGGGATTGGAGATTCGGGATTGGATAAGAGCAGCGTGGCGCGCTTTTACCAATCCCGAATCCCGAATCCCCAATCACGAAATCCATTGAGATGGCGTAGGCCATCCGGACAGAACTAAAGCTAACCGGAGCAGCAAAATGAGTCAGGGCAAGATCGTTCAGATCATCGGCGCGGTCGTCGACGTCGAATTCGCGCGCACCGAGGTGCCGAAGATTTATGACGCGCTGAAGGTCGAAAACACCGAAATCACGCTGGAAGTGCAGCAGCAGCTCGGCGACGGCGTCGTGCGCACCATCGCGCTCGGCTCCACCGACGGCCTGAAGCGCAACCTGGTCGCCACCAATACCGGCCGCGGGATCTCGGTGCCGGTCGGCGCCGGCACCCTGGGCCGGATCATGGACGTGCTCGGCCGCCCGATCGACGAGGCCGGACCGGTCGAACACAAGGACACCTGGGAAATCCACCGCGCCGCCCCGTCCTACGAGGACCAGGCCTCGACCACCGAGCTGCTGGAGACCGGCATCAAGGTGATCGACCTGATGTGCCCGTTCGCCAAGGGCGGCAAGGTCGGCCTGTTCGGCGGCGCCGGCGTCGGCAAGACCGTCAACATGATGGAACTGATCAACAACATCGCCAAGGCGCACTCGGGCCTGTCGGTGTTCGCCGGCGTGGGCGAGCGTACCCGCGAAGGCAACGACTTCTACCACGAGATGAAGGACTCCAACGTCCTGGACAAGGTGGCGATGGTCTACGGCCAGATGAACGAGCCGCCGGGCAACCGCCTGCGCGTCGCGCTGACCGGCCTGACCATGGCCGAGTACTTCCGCGACGAGAAGGACGCCAGCGGCAAGGGCAAGGACGTGCTGCTGTTCGTCGACAACATCTACCGCTACACCCTGGCCGGCACCGAGGTTTCGGCGCTGCTGGGCCGCATGCCGTCGGCGGTGGGCTACCAGCCGACCCTGGCCGAGGAAATGGGCGTGCTGCAGGAGCGCATCACCTCGACCAAGTCGGGCTCGATCACCTCGATCCAGGCGGTGTACGTGCCCGCGGACGACCTGACCGACCCGTCGCCGGCGACCACCTTCGCCCACCTCGACTCGACCGTCACCCTGTCGCGCAACATCGCCTCGCTCGGCATCTACCCGGCGGTCGACCCGCTGGACTCGACCAGCCGCCAGATGGATCCGCTGGTGATCGGCCACGAGCACTACGACACCGCCCAGCGCGTCCAGCAGACCCTGCAGAAGTACAAGGAGCTGAAGGACATCATCGCGATCCTGGGCATGGACGAGCTGTCCGAAGAGGACAAGCAGGCCGTGTCGCGCGCGCGCAAGATCGAGCGCTTCTTCAGCCAGCCGTTCCACGTGGCCGAGGTGTTCACCGGCTCGCCGGGCAAGTACGTGGCGCTGAAGGACACCATCCGCGGCTTCAAGGCGATCGTCGACGGCGAGTACGACCACCTGCCGGAGCAGGCGTTCTACATGGTCGGCGGCATCGAGGAAGCGGTCGAGAAGGCCAAGAAGATGGCCGAGAAGGCCTGACGGCCTTCTCGGAAATCGAGAATCGGGAATAGAGAATCGTAAAGGCGGGTAGTCGGGCGCTGTAGGAGCGTGGCGGAATTGGGGCAGGCGAGTATCCGCTTCTCCCATTCCCCATTCCCCATTCCCCATTCCCGCCTCACACTAGTGAGGCACCATGAGCACTATCCGTTGCGACATCGTCAGCGCCGAACAGGAAATCTTCCACGGTGAAGCGACCCTGGTCGTGGCGACCGGCGAGCTCGGCGAACTGGGCATCGCGCCCCGGCATGCGCCGCTGATCACCCGTCTCAAGCCGGGCAAGGTGGTGGTGACCACCGCCAGCGGCGAACAGCTGGATTTCGCCATTTCCGGCGGCATCCTCGAGGTGCAGCCGCAGGTGGTGACCGTGCTGGCCGACACCGCGGTGCGCGCGCAGGACATCGACGAAGCCTCGGTCCGCAAGGCCAAGGAAGAAGCCGAGCGCATCCTGGCCAACCGGGGCGAGGCGATGGAAGTGGCCGAGGCGCAGCAGAAGCTGGTCGAGGCCGTGGTCCAGCTGCAGGCGCTGGAGCGCCTGCGCCGCACGCTGAAGCACTGATCCGCCGCGCCGCGCCAAGGTCCCCCATGCCCTCGGGGCGTCCGGGTCCATGCCGCGACGTGCCCGGGAGCCGTATCTGGAAGCCCCTTTCCCTGGCCGCATCGGAGAGCGTGGAATGAACCCCTCGTCATGCAGGATGTCCCGGATGCGGCGCCGCATCGCGCTGCTGTGGTCCTTGGCGCTCTGGGCCGCCTGCAGCCCGGTGATCGCCGCCGACATCGACAATCTGCTGGCCCTGGTCGCCGAACGCAATGCGCTCGGAGACCAGGTGGCCCTGAGCAAGTGGGACAGCGGAAAGCCCGTGCTCGATGCCGTACGCGAGGCGGCGGTACTGGAGCACGTACGCACCGAAGCCGCGGCCCGGGGCCTGGACGCCGACACCGCCGCGCGGTTTTTCGCCGCGCAGATCGAGGCCAACAAACTGGTCCAGTACCAGCTGCTGCAGGCCTGGCGGGTCCGCGGGCGGGCGCCCTCGCTGCCGCGCCCGGACCTGGCCGCGCTGCGCGTGCGGCTGGACCGGCTGGAGGGCGAGCTGCTGGCGACGCTGGCGCGGACCGAGGCGCTGCGCGCGGCACCGGACTGCCCGTCTGTGGTGTCGGCGCGGCTGGACGCCTACGCGGCTGCGCATCGACTGGATACGCTGCATCGGCTGGCCCTGGCGCGTGGCCTCGGGGACATCTGCGTCGTCGGGCGCTAGCGGCCAGCGGCACGCCGGCGGCATGCGGAATCCACCCGCGCGCCTGCGGCGCCGGGGCTAGCGGTAGATCACGTAGCGACCGAGCAGGAACGACACCACCGCCAGTCCGCCTTCGACCAGGGGCTTGGTCAGCCAGGCGAACTGCAGGCCTAGGACGAGGGCCGTGGAGGCCATCAGCCAGGTGCTGACGAAGGTCAGTACCAGCCACATCACCATGAAGCGCGCGAAGCGATGCCAGCCGAGCCGGGCATCGCCGGCAGCGGCGAAGGTGTATCGCCCGTTGAGCCAGAATCCGAGCAGCGCCCCGCTGATGCGTCCGACGACATTGCCCGGCACGGTGGGCAGGCCCGCGGCGGTGACGGCGACGAACACGCTCCAGTCCACCAGCAGCTGCAACGCGCCGATGACCGCAAACTGGCTGCCCTGGCGGAAGAGACTCATGAGGGACCGGGGGGACGGGAAGCGGCCATCCTACCGGCAGCACCGCTTAAGAACCCGTTAGCGATACCGGGCCGCACGGCCGCCGGCGAACGCGTTCTGCACGCGCAGGCTCTAGAATCTGTGCACCCCACTATCGGAACGTCGCTCGATGAGCCTGCCCCTGCACGTCGTGATCCTCGCCGCCGGCGAGGGCAAGCGGATGAAGTCCGCGCTGCCGAAGGTGCTGCAGCCGGTGGCCGGGCGGCCGATGCTGGCGCACGTGATCGAGACCGCGCGGCAGCTGCAGCCCGCGGCCATCCACATCGTCTACGGGCATGGCGGCGACGAGGTACGGACGGCGCTGGGCGACCAGCCGGACCTGCTGTGGGCCGAGCAGCGCGAACGCCTGGGCACCGGCCACGCCGTGCAGCAGGCGCTGCCCGAGGTGCCCGATGCGGCCACGGTGCTGGTGCTGTACGGGGACGTGCCGCTGATCCGCGCCGAAACGCTGCAGCGGCTGCTGAAGGCGCCGGGCCGGCTCGGCGTGCTGGTGGCCGAGCCGGCCGACCCGAGCGGCTACGGCCGCATCGTCCGCGACGCCGAGGGCAAGGTCGCGGCCATCATCGAGCAGAAGGACGCCGACGAGGAGCAGCGCCGCATCCGCACCATCAACACCGGCATCGTCACCGCCGAATCCACCGCGCTGCGGCGCTGGCTGTCGGGCCTGTCCAACCTCAACGCGCAGGGCGAGTACTACCTGACCGACATCTTCGCCAGCGCTGCGGCCGAGTACACCCCGGCCGAGATGGTGCTGGTCGCCGATGCGCAGGAGGCCGAAGGCGCGAACGATCCCTGGCAGCTCGCCCAGCTCGAGCGCGCCTGGCAGCTGCGCGCCGCGCGCGCGCTGTGCCTGCAGGGC
>DNXT01000325.1 GCA_003505795.1 Lysobacteraceae bacterium
TCGGCATTCCTGCTGAACCGCTCTTCCGATCTTTGCTTCTTGTGGGAGGGACTTCAGTCCGCGCCGCCGGAAGATCGAGGGGCCGGGAATGTCTGGCGCGCCGCCGCGCGAGGCGATGCTTCCGCCGGGGGTTTTTCTGTGGGAGGGACTTCAGTCCGCGCTGCCGGGAGATCGAGGGGCCGGGAATGTCTGGCGCGCCGCCGCGCGAGGCGATGCTTCCGCCGGGGGTTTTTCTGTGGGAGGGACTTCAGTCCCGACGAGGCTGTCCCGGAAAGCATCGGGACTGAAGTCCCTCCCACACTCGGCTCCCCGTTATGCCGAGCCGTCGCGCGTTCCGCGCGCTCAGAACACCTGCGGCGGCTCGCCGCCGACGATGACCACGTCGGCACGGCGGCGTGCGAACAGGCCGACGCAGACCACGCCGGGGATCTGGTTGAGCTCCTGCTCCAGCTTGACCGGGTCGGTGATCGACAGGTTGTGCACGTCGAGCACGACGTTGCCGTTGTCGGTGACCACGCCGTCGCGCCAGACCGGCTGGCCGCCGGTGCGCGCCAGGATCTCGCGCGCCACCAGGCTGCGCGCCATCGGGATCACCTCGACCGGCAGCGGGAACCGCCCCAGCACCGGCACCTGCTTGCTGGGATCGACGATGCAGATGAAGGTCCGGCTGGCCTCGGCGATGATCTTCTCGCGGGTCAGCGCGGCGCCGCCGCCCTTGATCAGGCACTTGTTCGGGTCGCATTCGTCGGCGCCGTCCACGTACAGCGACAGGCTGCCGGTGTGGTTGAGGTCGAGCACCTCGATGCCGTGCTGCCGCAGCCGCGCGGTGCTCTGCTCGGAACTGGACACCGCGCCCTGGATGCGGTGCCCGATGCGGCCGAGCGCATCGATGAAGTAGGCCACGGTGGAGCCGGTGCCGACCCCGACGATCATGCCGTCCTCGATGTAGTCGATGGCCTTTTCGGCGGCCAGTCTTTTCGTTTCGCTCATGGGATTCGGGATTCGGGATTCGGGATTCGGGATTCGTAAAGGCGAGGCGGGGTCGGTGGGGCGAATCCCCAATCCCGAATCCCCAATCCCGGCTATTCCAGCGACAGCAGCAGCTTCCATTGCGCGGCGGTCACCGGGAACACCGACAGGCGGCTGCCGCGCGCGATCAGCGGGAAGCCTTCGCCCAGCGCGTCGGCGTGCTGCTTGATCTCGTCCAGCGCGATCGTCCGCTTCAGCTTGCGCTCGAAGGCCACGTCCACCAGCACCCAGCGCGGTTGCTCGCGGGTGGCCTTGGGATCGAAATAGTCGGACTTCGGGTCGAACTGGGTGTCGTCCGGATACGCCTGGCTGGCGATCGTGGCCAGGCCGACGATCCCGGGCACCTTGGTGTTGGAGTGGTAGAACAGCACGCCGTCGCCGACCTTCATGCCGTCGCGCATGAAGTTGCGCGCCTGGTAGTTGCGCACCCCGTTCCAGGGCTCGGTGCCGACCCGCTGCAGGTCGTCGATGGAGAAAGCGTCCGGTTCGGACTTCATCAGCCAGTAGCGCTTGCGGGCGGTCATGCGGGAATGGTGTCGCTCAGGAAGGTGGCGTGCTCGGTACAGACCGCATCCACCGGGACGTCCCAGGCTTCGACGGGCAGCGCGTCCGTCTGTTGCGCGGCGAAGCCGACGCCGACCAGCCAGGGCGGCGGCGCCTGGCGATGCCGGAACGCGAAGCTGCGATCATACCAGCCGCCCCCCATGCCGAGCCGGCGTCCGCCGGCATCGAAGCCGACCAGCGGCGCGACCACCAGCCGCATCGCCGCGGCCGGCAGCGCCTCGGCCGGATCGACGTCGGGCTCGGGAATGCCGTAGCGGTTGGCGACCAGCGGCTCGCCCACGCGCCACGGCGCGAACCGCAGCACGTCGCCATGCAATACCGGCAGGCAGTACCGGACCGCCGGCGGCAGGCCGAGCTGCCAGCGGTGCAGGGCGATCTCCCCGTCCATCGCCCAGTAGCCGGCGACCGGACCGTCCTGTGGCGCGAACGGCAGTTCCAGCAGGCGTTGCGCCAGGGCATCGGCGGCGGCGATCCGCGCGCTGGCCGCGATGGCGCGGCGGCGTTGGCGCAGTTCCCGGCGCAGGGCGTCGCGGTCGTCGGAGGTCATCGTGCGGGCGCGGGCGAGTGGGGTCGGCGGTATTGTCGGCGCCGGTGCGGCCGCTGCCTAGGGCCTGCCTCCACTGGCGTTGACGGGCCCTGGGCGCGAAAGCTCCTCCCTCGGTCGAGAGGGGCCATCGCGTTCACTCGCGATCCGCAGCGGGTACCTCGCTTCGCCCGAAGGGAAAGGGAACAGAAGTCCCGTCCTGTCCGCAGTGGAATCGGTCAGCCCGTGTGCACGGCGCGGCGCGCCGCCGCGCGAGGCGGTGCTGCCGGCGAAGGCAGGGATTCTTGTGGGAGGGACTTCAGTCCGCGCCGCAGCGGAACCGGGCGGCCCGTGTGCATGGCGCGCCGCCGCGCGAGGCGATGCTGCCGGCGAAGGCGGAGGCTCTTGTGGGAGGGACTTCAGTCCCGACGGGCCTTCTCGGATAGGTCTGTCGGGACTGAAGTCCCTCCTACAAGATCTGCCGCATCGGCGAAAGGACGATTTTGGGAATCGTCCACGTCAACGGCAATGGCACAAAAAAACGGCGCCTTTCGGCGCCGTTTCCTGGATATTGCATTCTCCGCCGTGACGATGCGTGCGAAACGACCTTGAACCCGGGGTTCAAGTGGGGACGCTGGGAAACCATCGGGCTTTCCGCTACAAGGCGGACATGCACACCCGGCGTCGTCGCGCCCCCGTGGTCGTCATTAAGGGACAAGGCGAATGTTTGCACACGCCGTCGTTCACAGCAGAGAACGCACGGCCATTATAGCCACGTGCCGCGCCGCCGCCAGTCCATTCGTCGGTTTCGCGTTCCCGGGGAATTCATTTTATCCATCGGGATGCGCATTGGGCTTCAACGCGGTGTATCGATCACGCCGTCCAAGCGGCGGTTGAGGTCGTCCAGCGTGCGCGCCAGCTCGCGGTTGTACAGCGCCTGCTCGTCGCGCAGCTGCTGCAGTTCGTGGGCGAGGTTGAGCGCGGCCAGCACCGCCACCCGGTCCAGCGCGGCCATGCGGTTGCTGCCGCGGATCTCGCGCATGCGCGCGTCGAGCATGCGCGCGGCGGCGGCGAGGCTGTCGCGCTCGTCGGCGTTGACGCCGACGGTGTATTCACGGTCGAGGATGCGGACGCTGACCGGTTCGTTGCTCACGTGTGCTGCTCCAGCGACTTGAGCCGGGTGATCATCGCTTCCACGCGCGAGCGCGCCTGCTCGTTCTTGGTCAGCAGTTGCGAACGCTCGCCGATCAGCTGTTCCTGCTGGTGGCGCAGGCTGCGGTTCTCGTCGGCAAGGCGCTGGCTGCGCTCCACCAGCGTTTCGACGCGGGAGGCCAGGGCGCGGAGCTGGGCGAGGGCGTCGGTATTGTCCATGCGCGCAAGATAGGCGTCGGCCCGAGCGGCGGTCAAGACGCCTCGGCGAGGCGACGGCGCAGGTGCGGCCGGCGTTCGCCATGCCCGGTGCAGGTCGTCGGGCCGGCCCGGTTACGGCCTTGCGCTCGGGCGTCCGCTGCCAG
>DNXT01000327.1:0-348 GCA_003505795.1 Lysobacteraceae bacterium
GCCGGCGCGGGCCTGCAAGCTGGCCGCCGCGCTCGAACTGGGCCAGCGCCACCTGGCGTCCGAGCTGGAACGCGGCACCACGCTGACCGACCCGGACGCGGCGGGCCGCTACTTCGCGCAGCGGCTGCGCCCGCGGCCGCAGGAGGTGTTCGCCGGCCTGTTCCTGGACACGCGGCACCGCGCGCTGGCGTTCGAGGAGCTGTTCGCCGGCACCATCGACGGCGCCGAGGTGCATCCGCGCGAGGTGGTCCGGCGCGCCCTGGCCCACAACGCCGCGGCGGTGATCGTCGGCCACAACCACCCCTCCGGCAACCCGGAGCCCTCCAGCGCCGACCGCACCGTCACCGA
>DNXT01000327.1:477-2824 GCA_003505795.1 Lysobacteraceae bacterium
CCGACCGCACCGTCACCGACCGCCTGCGCCAGGCACTGGCCCTGGTCGACATCCGCCTGCTCGACCATTTCGTGATCGGCGACGGCGCGCCGGTCTCGCTGGCCGCCCGCGGCTGGCTCTGAGCGGATCCGCCCGGCGGCGGTGCCAGCTGAACCGTTGGCGCGGACCTCGCCCGCCCGGTCGGTTAAAATCTCCCGTTTCCTGCTCCAAGCCGACCTCACGTGAAACCCCAACTCCGCGCCCTGATTGGCCAAGGCATCGAAGCCTTGCGCGCCAATGGCATCCTGCCTGCCGACACCCTGCCGCCGGACTTCGTGGTCGAGCGCCCCAAGACCCGCGAGCATGGCGACTTCGCCACCAATGCCGCGATGCTGCTGGCCAAGGCCGCGCGCAGCAATCCGCGCGCGCTGGCGCAGGCGCTGGTCCAGGCCCTGCCCGCCAGCGACGACGTGGCGCGCGTGGAGATCGCCGGCCCCGGTTTCATCAACTTCCACCTGGCGCCGGCGGCGTACCAGCGCGAAGTGGTCACGGTGATCAAGCAGGGCCACGACTACGGCCGCAGCCTGGCCGGCAACGGCCGCACCGTCGGCGTGGAGTACGTCTCGGCCAACCCGACCGGCCCGCTGCACGTCGGCCACGGCCGCGCCGCGGCGATCGGCGACTCGCTGGCGCGCCTGCTCGATGCCAACGGCTGGAACGCCAAGCGCGAGTTCTACTACAACGACGCCGGCGTGCAGATCGAGAACCTGGCGCGCTCGGTGCAGGCGCGCGCGCGCGGGCACCAGCCCGGCGACGCCGACTGGCCGGCCGAGGCCTACAACGGCGAGTACATCGCCGACGTGGCCAAGGCCTACCTGGCCGGGGAGACGGTCAACCTGGAAGGGCACCTGGTCACCGGCGCCGCCGATGCGGACAACCTGGAAGAGATCCGCCGCTTCGCCGTGGCCTACCTGCGCAACGAGCAGAACCACGACCTGGCCGCGTTCGACGTCGATTTCGACATCTACTTCCTGGAAAGCTCGCTGTACAAGGACGGCAAGGTCGAGGAGGCGGTGCAGAAGCTGATCGCCTCCGGCCACACCTACGAGGAAGGCGGCGCGCTGTGGCTGAAGTCCACCGACTTCGGCGACGACAAGGACCGGGTGATGCGCAAGTCCGACGGCACCTACACCTACTTCGTGCCGGACGTGGCCTACCACCTGACCAAGTGGCAGCGCGGCTACGAGCGCGCGATCACCGAGCTGGGCGCCGACCACCACGGCTCGCTGGCGCGGGTGAAGGCCGGCCTGCAGGCGATGGAGCTGGGCATCCCGCAGGGCTGGCCGGAATACGTGCTGCACCAGATGGTGACGGTGATGCGCGGCGGCGAGGAGGTGAAGCTGTCCAAGCGCGCCGGCAGCTACGTGACCCTGCGCGACCTGATCGAGGAAGCCGGCCGCGACGCCACCCGCTGGTTCCTGATCGCGCGCAAGCCCGACTCGCAGCTGACCTTCGACATCGACCTGGCGCGCCAGCAGAGCAACGACAACCCGGTGTTCTACGTGCAGTATGCGCACGCCCGCGTGTGCAGCCTGCTGCGCCAGGCGCAGGAGAAGGGCCTCAGGTACGACCAGGCCGCCGGCATCGCCGAACTGGGGCGCCTGTCGGACGAGACCTCGCTGTGGCTGATGACCGAGCTGTCGCGCTATCCGGAAGTGGTGGAGAGCGCCGGCGAACTGCTGGAGCCGCACCTGATCGCGCAGTACCTGCGTGAATTGGCGCACGCCTTCCACACGTGGTATCACGGGACGCCCGTGCTGGTGGACGATGCCGCCGAGCGCGACGCCAAGCTGACGCTCGCCACCGCCACCCAGCAGGTCCTGGCCAACGGCCTGGAGATCCTGGGCGTGAGCGCGCCGGAAAAAATGTAACGGGCCCGCGGCCCTGCAGTGATTTGGAGAAGTGGTGAATGGCAGCACGACGCGGTAAGAGTCAGGCGCGACGCAACAGCAGCAACGGCACCCCCGGCTGGGTATGGCTGGTGGCCGGCGCGGCGATCGCGGCGGTGGTGTTCCTGGCTGCGCCGGGCCTGTTCAAGAAGGACGGCGACGGCTTCCTGCGCGTGGGCCCGCAGCCCAATCCGGACGCGCAGCCGGCGCCGGTCGCCGATGCCGATGTCGACAGCCCGGCCGAGCTGCCCAGGCCGGCCGCGACCAAGCCCGACGCCAAGCCGGCCGATGGCCAGACCCAGTACGACTTCTACACCCTGCTGCCGGGCAAGGAAGTGCAGATGTCCGACGCCGAGCTGGCCGCCAGCGCGCGTGCCGAGGAGGCCGCGCGCGCGCGCGCCGCGCTGGAGGGCAGGCCG
>DNXT01000326.1 GCA_003505795.1 Lysobacteraceae bacterium
AGCGTGGCGGTGCTGATCCCGAGCAGGCGGCAGGCCTCGGCGGCGGGGATCAGTTCGCTGTCCGGCGGGAATGACATCGGCGGCTCCGGAAAACAGGTTGATTGATCGAATCAAGATTGATCAATGAGTCCGATGGTGCCAGATTGGCCGCCATCGCGGAACCGCTGCCGGCTCCGCCCGACACCGGAGCAGACCATGAGCCTCACTTCCACCGGCGCCGCTTCCCCGGGAGCGAAATTCCGCGCCGCCCTGGCCGCCGAATCGCCGCTGCAGGTGATCGGCGCGATCAACGCCAACCACGCGTTGCTGGCGCAGCGCGCCGGCTATCGCGCGATCTACCTGTCCGGCGGCGGCGTCGCCGCCGGCTCGCTCGGCCTGCCGGACCTGGGCATCAACACGCTCGAGGACGTGCTGATCGACGTGCGCCGCATCACCGACGTGTGCGGGCTGCCGCTGCTGGTCGACATCGACACCGGCTTCGGCCCGAGCGCGTTCAACATCGAGCGCACCGTCAAGAGCCTGATCAAGGCCGGCGCGGCGGCGTGCCACATCGAGGACCAAGTCGGCGCCAAGCGCTGCGGCCATCGCCCGGGCAAGGAAATCGTCTCCGCCGGCGAGATGGCCGACCGGGTCAAGGCCGCCGCCGACGCGAAGACCGATCCGGACTTCTTCCTGATCGCGCGCACCGACGCCATCGCCGTGGACGGCGTGGACGCGGCGATCGAGCGCGCGATCGCCTGCGTCGAGGCCGGCGCCGACGGCATCTTCGCCGAGGCCGCCTACGACCTGCCGACCTACCGTCGCTTCGTCGACGCGGTGAAGGTGCCGGTGCTGGCCAACATCACCGAGTTCGGCAAGACCCCGCTGTTCACCCGCGACGAGCTGGCCTCGGCCGGGGTGGCGATCCAGCTGTTCCCGCTGTCGGCGTTCCGCGCCGCCAACAAGGCCGCCGAGAACGTGTACGCGGCGATCCGCCGCGACGGCCACCAGCAGGGCGTGGTCGATACCATGCAGACCCGCGAGGAACTGTACGACCGCATCGGCTACCACGCCTTCGAACAGCGGCTGGACGCATTGTTCGCCGCGAAGAAGTAATCCGCCATCCGTTTCACCCCGGGAGGGAAGACATGAGCGACACCACCACCGCCAGCGGCTTCAAGCCGAAGAAATCCGTCGCGCTGTCCGGCACCGCCGCCGGCAACACCGCGCTGTGCACCGTGGGCCGCAGCGGCAACGACCTGCACTACCGCGGCTACGACATCCTCGACCTGGCCACCACCAGCGAGTTCGAGGAGATCGCCTACCTGCTGGTGCACGGCAAGCTGCCGACCCGTGCCGAGCTGGTGGCCTACAAGGCCAAGCTGAAGTCGCTGCGCGGCATCCCGGCCGCGGTCAAGGCCGCGCTGGAGGAGCTGCCGCCGTCGGCGCACCCGATGGACGTGATGCGCACCGGCGTGTCGGTGCTGGGCTGCGTGTCGCCGGAGAAGGACGACCACAACCACCCCGGCGCACGCGACATCGCCGACAAGCTGATGGCCAGCCTCGGCTCGATGCTGCTGTACTGGTACCACTGGAGCCACAACGGCCGCGCCATCGACGTGGAGACCGACGACGACTCCATCGGCGGCCACTTCCTGCACCTGCTGCACGGGCACAAGCCGCAGGACTCGTGGGTCAGGGCGATGCACACCTCGCTGATCCTGTACGCCGAGCACGAGTTCAACGCCTCGACCTTCGCCTGCCGGGTGATCGCCGGCACCGGCAGCGACATGTACAGCGCGATCTGCGGCGGCATCGGCGCGCTGCGCGGGCCCAGGCACGGCGGCGCCAACGAGGTCGCGTTCGAGGTGCAGAAGCGCTACGACAGCCCCGACGACGCCGAGGCCGACATCAAGGCGCGGGTCGAGCGCAAGGAAGTGGTGATCGGTTTCGGCCACCCGGTCTACACCGTGTCCGATCCGCGCAACAAGGTGATCAAGGACGTGGCGCGCGAGCTGTCCGAGGAGCAGTCGAGCATGAAGATGTACGCCATCGCCGAGCGCCTGGAATCGGTGATGTGGGACATCAAGAAGATGTTCCCCAACCTGGACTGGTTCAGCGCGGTCAGCTACCACATGATGGGCGTGCCCACCGCGATGTTCACCCCGCTGTTCGTGATCGCGCGCACCGCCGGCTGGAGCGCGCACATCATCGAGCAGCGCATCGACGGCAAGATCATCCGCCCCAGCGCCAACTACACCGGTCCGGAGGACCAGGCGTTCGTGCCGATCGACCAGCGCGCCTGATGCTTCGGCCCCTCTCCCGCTGGCGCGAGAGGGGGTTGGTGTGAGGACGGCTTTTGGCCGTTGAGGCAGAAGCCCTCCATCCGCCCTTCGGGCACCTTCCCCCGCATGCGGGGGAAGGGATGCTCCGGATTTCCCGCAGTGCTGCAGCTCGGCTCCGCAATCGGGCCTGCAGCGTTGCAATCGCAGGCCTCTTTCGCCAGGCCTTCCGACCAGCAAGCCAGGACCTCACAGGCCAGCCATGAACACCGACTACCGCAAGCCGCTCCCCGGGACCCAGCTGGATTACTTCGACGCGCGCGCCGCCGTCGATGCGATCGCGCCCGGCGCCTACGCCACGCTGCCGTACGTCTCGCGCGTGCTCGCCGAGAACCTGGTGCGGCGCTGCGACCCGGCCACGCTGGCCGATTCGCTGAGGCAGCTGATCGAGCGCCGCCGCGACCTGGATTTCCCCTGGTTCCCGGCGCGCGTGGTCTGCCACGACATCCTCGGCCAGACCGCGCTGGTGGACCTGGCCGGCCTGCGCGACGCCATCGCCGACAAGGGCGGCGACCCGGCCAAGGTCAACCCGGTGGTGCCGGTGCAGCTGATCGTCGACCATTCGCTGGCGGTGGAGTGCGGCGGCTACGACCCGGACGCGTTCGCCAAGAACCGTGCCATCGAGGACCGCCGCAACGAGGACCGCTTCCATTTCATCGACTGGACCAAGCAGGCGTTCCGCAACGTGGACGTGATCCCGCCGGGCAACGGCATCATGCACCAGATCAACCTGGAGAAGATGTCGCCGGTGATCTACGTGCAGGACGGGGTCGCGTTCCCGGACACCTGCGTCGGCACCGACAGCCACACCCCGCACGTCGATGCGCTGGGCGTGATCGCGATCGGCGTCGGCGGCCTGGAGGCGGAGAACGTGATGCTCGGCCGCGCCTCGTGGATGCGCCTGCCGGACATCGTCGGGGTCGAGCTCGGCGGCCGGCCCGGGCCGGGGATCACCGCCACCGACGTGGTGCTGGCGCTGACCGAATTCCTGCGCAAGGAACGCGTGGTCGGCGCCTGGCTCGAGTTCTTCGGCGAAGGCGCCGCCGCGCTGACCATCGGCGACCGCGCCACCATCTCCAACATGTGCCCGGAATACGGCGCCACCGCGGCGATGTTCCATATCGACCGGCAGACGCTTGACTACCTGCGCCTGACCGGCCGCGAGGAGGCGCAGGTCGCGCTGGTGGAGAATTACGCCAGGACCACCGGACTGTGGGCCGAGGCGCTGCAGGGCGCGCGCTACGAGCGCACCCTGGCCTTCGACCTGTCCGGCGTGGTGCGCAACATGGCCGGCCCGTCGAACCCGCACCGGCGCCTGCCGACCAGCGCGCTGGCCGAGCGCGGCGTCGCCGACGAAGCCAAGCTGGAGGCGGGCAAGGCCGAGGAGGCGCAGGGTCTGATGCCCGACGGCGCGGTGATCATCGCCGCGATCACCTCGTGCACCAACACCTCCAATCCGCGCAACGTGATCGCCGCCGCCTTGCTGGCGCGCAACGCCAACGCGCGCGGGCTGCTGCGCAAGCCCTGGGTGAAGACCTCGCTGGCGCCCGGCTCCAAGGCGGTGCAGATGTACCTGGAGGAATCCGGGCTGCTGCCGGAGCTGGAGCGGCTCGGCTTCGGCATCGTCGCCTTCGCCTGCACCACCTGCAACGGCATGAGCGGCGCGCTCGACCCGGCGATCCAGCAGGAGATCATCGAGCGCGACCTGTATGCCACCGCGGTGCTGTCCGGCAACCGCAACTTCGACGGCCGCATCCATCCCTACGCCAAGCAGGCGTTCCTGGCGTCGCCGCCGCTGGTGATCGCCTACGCCATCGCCGGCACCGTGCGCTTCGACATCGAGAAGGACGTGCTCGGCGTGGATGCCGCCGGCAACGAGGTGCGGCTGAAGGACATCTGGCCCAGCGATGCCGAGATCGACGCGGTGGTGAAGGCCTCGGTCAAGCCCGAGCAGTTCCGCCGCGTCTACAACCCGATGTTCAACGTGCGCGTGGAGCACGGCGCGCCGGTCAGCCCGCTGTACGACTGGCGCCCGCAGAGCACCTACATCCGCCGCCCGCCGTACTGGGAAGGGGCGCTGGCCGGCGAGCGCACGCTCAAGGGCATGCGCCCGCTGGCGGTGCTGCCGGACAACATCACCACCGACCACCTGTCGCCGTCCAACGCGATCCTGGCCTCCAGCGCCGCCGGCGAGTACCTGGCGAAGATGGGCCTGCCGGAGGAGGACTTCAATTCCTACGCCACCCACCGCGGCGACCACCTGACCGCGCAGCGCGCGACCTTCGCCAACCCCAAGCTGTTCAACGAGATGGTGCGCAACGACGACGGCAGCGTGAGGCAGGGCTCGCTGGCGCGGGTGGAGCCGGAAGGCAAGGTGATGCGCATGTGGGAGGCGATCGAGACCTACATGCAGCGCGGGCAGCCGCTGATCATCATCGCCGGCGCCGACTACGGCCAGGGTTCCTCGCGCGACTGGGCCGCCAAGGGCGTGCGCCTGGCCGGGGTGGAGGCGATCGCCGCCGAGGGCTTCGAGCGTATCCACCGCACCAACCTGATCGGCATGGGCGTGCTGCCGCTGGAGTTCAAGCCCGGCACCGACCGCAACACGCTGGGCATCGACGGCACCGAGACCTTCGACGTGCTCGGCGAGCGCCGGCCGCGGGCGGAGCTGACCCTGGTGGTGCACCGCACCGACGGCAGCGAGCTGCGGGTCCCGGTCAGCTGCCGGCTGGACAGCGACGAGGAGGTGGCCATCTACGAGGCCGGCGGCGTGCTGCAGCGGTTCGCGCAGGATTTTCTGGAGAGCAGGGATTGGGGATTGGGGAATGGGGATCCGGTAAAAGCGACAGCGACTTCGACCCCGACGGCGCATTAGCCTCCGAATCCCGAATCCCCAATCCCCAATCCCGGCCCTCCCCCCATGTCCTTCGCTCCCCAGATCCGCATCCCCGCCACCTACCTGCGCGGCGGCACCTCCAAGGGCGTGTTCTTCCGCCTGCAGGACCTGCCCGAGCGTGCGCGGCAGCCGGGACCGGCGCGCGATGCGCTGCTGCTGCGGGTGATCGGCAGCCCCGACCCGTACGCCAAGCAGATCGACGGCATGGGCGGGGCGACGTCCAGCACCAGCAAGGCGGTGATCGTGTCGCCCGGCACGCGGCCCGGCCACGACGTGGACTACCTGTTCGGGCAGGTGTCGATCGACAGCGCGTTCGTCGACTGGAGCGGCAACTGCGGCAACCTGTCGGCGGCGGTCGGCCCGTTCGCGATCGCCAACGGCCTGGTCGACGCGGCCCGGCTGCCGCGCGACGGCGTGTGCACGGTGCGGATCTGGCAGGCCAACATCGGCAAGACCATCGTCGCGCACGTGCCGATGGCCGACGGCCAGGTGCAGGAAACCGGCGATTTCGAACTGGACGGGGTGACCTTCCCGGCGGCCGAGGTGCAGCTGGAGTTCCTCGATCCGGCCGACCAGGGCGAGGACGGCGGCGCGATGTTCCCGACCGGCAACGTGCTCGACGACCTGGAGGTGCCGGGCGTCGGCACGCTGAAGGCGACCCTGATCAACGCCGGCATCCCGACCATCTTCGTCGACGCGGCGGCGCTGGGCTACAGCGGCAGCGAACTGCAGGACGCGATCAACGCCGACCCGGCGGCGCTGGCCCGGTTCGAGACGATCCGCGCGCATGGCGCGCTGCGCATGGGCCTGATCGGCGACGTGGCCGAGGCCGCCAGGCGCCAGCACACGCCGAAGCTCGCCTTCGTCGCGCCGCCGGCCGGCTACATCGCCTCCAGCGGCAAGGCGGTGGAGGCGGCCGAGATCGACCTGCGCGTGCGCGCGCTGTCGATGGGCAAGCTGCACCACGCGATGATGGGGACCGCCGCGGTGGCGATCGGCACCGCCGCCGCCGTCCCCGGCACCCTGGTCAACCTGGCGGCCGGCGGCGGCGAGCGCCGCTCGGTGCGCTTCGGCCATCCTTCCGGCAGCTTGCGCGTCGGTGCCGAGGCGCGCCAGGTCGAAGGGCAATGGACGGTGACCAAGGCGGTGATGAGCCGCAGCGCGCGCGTGCTGATGGAAGGCTGGGTAAGGGTCCCGGGCGACGCGTTCTGAGCCGCAGGACGGCTGCACCGTCTTGGCCTGTCCGCATCGGGTGACGATCTGTGGAGGGACTTCAGTCCCGACGAGGCTGTTCCTCGAAAAGCGTCGGGACTGAAGTCCCTCCCACAGAACGGCCCCCCTCATCGGAAGCCTCGCCCCGCGCGGCGGCGGCCCACGCATTCCGCTTCCTCGGTTTCCCCTGCGGCGCGCTTTTCCCTTTGCAATGAACAACCTGAATGTGGCGATGCACTGCCCAAGATGTAAGGCTTGTGTTAAAAATGCTGCGCTGCGGCAGCCCACGGGGCCCGCGCCAGCCACCCACAACCTTGGAGTTCCCATGTCCGCCAGTAGGTCGCTACACGCTAGCGCACTTGCCGTAGCCGTCATTTCCGCCCTTTCCTTCGCCGCTTCGGCGCAGGACGCTTCCGGCTCGGGCATCGCCCAGCTCGATGCCGTCAAGGTGACCGCCGAGCGGCGTTCCGAAGACTCCAAGGATGTGCCGGTGTCCGCATCGGTGCTGCGTCCGGAATACCTGGACGTGATCTCCACCAGCGCATCGGACGTGCGCGTGCTCGCCGGCAAGGCCCCGAGCCTCAACATCGAGTCGTCCAACGGCCGCGTGTTCCCGCGCGTCTACATCCGCGGCTACGGCAACACCGACTTCAACACCTATGCCTCGCAGCCGGTCTCGCTGGTGTACGACGACGTGGTGCAGGAGAACGCCTTCCTGAAGGGCTTCCCGATCTTCGACCTGGAGGGCCTGGAAGTGCTGCGCGGCCCGCAGGGCACGCTGTTCGGCCGCAACACCCCCGCCGGCGTGGTCAAGTTCAACTCGGTCAAGCCGGTCATCGGCGCCAACGACGGCTACGCCAGCCTGTCCTACGGCAGCTACGGCACCATGTCGATGGAGAGCGCGGTGAGCATCGCGATCAACGACCGCTGGGCCGCGCGCGTATCGGTGCTGGGCCAGCACCGCGACGACTGGGTCGACAACACCTTCGACGGCCGCGACCTGGAGGGCTACACCGACTCGGCCGCGCGCCTGCAGCTGCTGTTCCAGCCGGGCGACGACTTCAGCGCGCTGTTCAACGTGCACGCGCGCCGCCTCGACGGCACCGCGCGCCTGTTCCGCGCCAACATCTTCGAGCCGGGCACCAACCAGCTGGTCGCCGGCTTCGATCCGGAGAAGGCCTCCATCGACGGCGGCAACACCCAGGAGCTGCGTACCTTCGGCGCCAGCGCGGCGCTGACCTGGGACCTGGGCGAGCTGGCGCTGCACTCGATCAGCGGCTACGAGGGCATCTCCCGCTACTACAGCCGCGGCGACATCGACGGCGGCTACGGCGCGGTGTACGCGCCGCCGTACGGCCCGGGCACCATCCCGTTCACGGTGGAAACGGCCGGCGGCATCAAGGACCTGGACCAGTTCACCCAGGAGCTGCGCGTCGAATCGCAGTACGAGGGCCCGCTCAACTGGCAGGCCGGCCTGTTCTACTTCCACGACGACGTGGAAGGCGAGAACTACACCTACGACACGCTCGGCGGCGGCGACCTGGCCAGCTACCAGCTGACCCGCCAGCGCAATACCTCGTGGGCGGCGTTCGGCTCGCTGAACTACGCGGCCACCGACCGCCTCAACCTGCGCGCCGGCATCCGCTACACCTACGACAAGAAGACCTTCGACGTGCTGGCGCTGGACCGGGTCACGCTGATGGAGCCGTCTTCCGGCGAGACCGACAACTCCAAGGTCACCGGCGACCTCAGCGCGACCTTCGCCGTCAGCGACGCGGTCAACGTCTACGCGCGCGCCGCGCGCGGCTTCCGCGGCGCCAGCTTCGGCGTGCCGTCGGCGACCGCGCCGCTGACGGTGGCCGAGCCGGAGACCGTGGACTCGTTCGAGATCGGCATCAAGTCCGACCTGTTCGACAGGCGCGCGCGCATCAGCTTCGACATCTACGACTTCCGGGTGAAGAACCAGCAGCTGACCGCGGTCGGCGGCGAGTCCAACGACGTGCGCCTGCTCAATGCCGACAAGACCAAGGCCCGCGGCGCCGAGTTCGACTTCGAGGCGCTGCTCACGCCGAACCTGCGCGTCACCGCCGGCGGCAGCTACAACTGGACCCGCATCGAGGACCCGAACGTGTCGGTGGGCGTGTGCGGCAGCTGCACGGTGACCGATCCGGTCAACGCCGCCGGCCGCGCCGTCATCGACGGCAACGAGCTGCCGCAGGCCGCCAAGTGGATGGCCAACGCCACGCTGCGCTACGGCATCCCGGTCGGCGACGACGCCGAGTTCTTCTTCTACACCGACTGGTCGTACCGCAGCGAGGTGAACTTCTTCCTGTACGAGTCCAAGGAGTTCATCGGCCAGCCGCTGACCGAGGGCGGCGCCAAGATCGGCTACAACTGGGGTGCCGGCGCCTACGAGGTCTCGGTGTTCTGCCGCAACTGCACCAACCAGATCCGCGCCACCGGCGCGATCGACTTCAACAACCTCACCGGCTTCATCAACGATCCGCGCATCATCGGCGCGCAGTTCCGCGCGAACTTCTGATCGTCGACACGACGCCATGCGCCACGGACCGCCGGCTATCATGCCGGCGGTTCTCTTTTGGGGCAGGACGATGAAAACCACGATCGCGCGCCGGCTGCTGGCGCTGGGGCTGCTGGCGCTGCCGCCGATGCTCGGCAACGCGCGCGCCGCGGCCGCGCCGGCGCCGCAGAAGGTGGTGGTCTCCACCGACGCCGGCGACGACATCGACGATGCGTTCGCGCTGGGCCTGCTGCTGCGCAGCCCGGAGCTGCAGGTGCAGGGGATCGCCTCGGCCTGGGGCGACACCGCGCTGCGGGTGCGCCTGCTGCAGCGGCTGCTGGCCGCGGCCGGCACGCCGGACATCCCGCTGGCACTGGGCGAGCCGACCCGCAGCGCGATCCCCTTCAGCCAGGCGCGCTGGAGATCGGAAGAGCG
>DNXT01000329.1:0-385 GCA_003505795.1 Lysobacteraceae bacterium
CGGCGCTGCCCGCCCCGGCTCCTGCCCTGGCCGCGGTCGCGCCGCTGCCGGTGCCGCAGGACGACCAACAGCTGGGCCGGCTGCGCGAGGAACTGGCGCTGATGCGGCAGATGATCGAGCGCGAGATGAACCGCCTCACCGACGAGCGCCTGCGCGGTTCGCCGGTGCGCGCGCAGGCGCTGGAACTGATGGACGACTACGGCTTCGACGCCGGCCTGACCCGCGACGTGGCCATGCAGATCCCGGCCGACACCGAGCTGCACAAGGCCCGCGGGCTGATGCTGGGGCTGCTGTCCAAGCGCCTGCCGATCGCCCCGCTGGACCCGCTGCAGGTCGGCGGCGTGATCGCCCTGGTCGGCCCCACCGGCGCCGGCAAGACCACCAC
>DNXT01000329.1:647-815 GCA_003505795.1 Lysobacteraceae bacterium
CGGCAAGACCACCACCATCGCCAAGCTGGCACAGCGCTTCGCCACCCAGCACGCCCCGCGCGACGTGGCCCTGGTCACCACCGACACCCTGCGCGTCGGCGGCCGCGAACAGCTGTACAGCTACGGCCGCCAGCTCGGCATCACCGTGCACGAGGCCGACAGCGACCA
>DNXT01000329.1:1078-1252 GCA_003505795.1 Lysobacteraceae bacterium
AGCTGGTGCTGATCGACACCGCCGGCATGGGCCAGCGCGACCGCGCCCTCGCCGCCCAGCTGAACTGGCTGCGCGCCGCGCGCCAGGTCACCTCGCTGCTGGTGCTGCCGGCCAACGCCCATTTCGCCGACCTCGACGAGGTCGTGCGCCGCTTCGCCGGCGCCCGCCCGCAGG
>DNXT01000329.1:1487-5151 GCA_003505795.1 Lysobacteraceae bacterium
TCGCCGGCGCCCGCCCGCAGGGCGTGGTGCTGACCAAGCTCGACGAGACCGGGCGCTTCGGCAGCGCCCTGTCGGTGGTCGTCGACCACCAGTTGCCGATCACCTGGGTCACCGACGGACAGCGGGTCCCCGACGACCTGCACCGCGCCAACGCCGCCAGCCTCGTACTTCGCCTTGAAGATTTGCGCCGCGCTGCCGATAAGCCCTGTACTCCGGAGCACAACCATGCCGTCGCGTGAATACGCAAAGCTGACCAACGCCTTCCCCCTGTCGGCCACCCGCAGCGAGCCCATGAGCCCGGTGCGGACCATCGCCGTGACCGGAGGCAAGGGCGGCGTGGGCAAGACCAACCTCTCGGCCAACCTGGCGGTGGCGCTGGCCGACATGGGCAAGCGCACCCTGCTGCTGGACGCCGACCTGGGCCTGGCCAACGTCGACGTGGTGCTCGGGCTGTCGCCCAAGTTCACCCTGGCCGACCTGATCGCCGGCCGCTGCACGCTGGACGAGGTGATCCTCGACGGCCCCGGCGGGCTGCTGGTGGTCCCGGCCGCGTCCGGCCGCCGCTACATGGCCGAACTGGCCCCGGCCCAGCACGTCGGCCTGGTCAACGTGTTCTCCGAGCTGGAGCGCGACCTGGACGTGATGGTGATCGACACCGCCGCCGGCATCACCGACAGCGTGCTGACCTTCTGCCAGGCCGCGCAGGACACCGTGGTGGTGGTCTGCGACGAACCGGCCTCGATCACCGACGCCTACGCGCTGATCAAGGTGCTCTCGCGCGAGCGCGGCGTCGACCGCCTGCAGATCGTCGCCAACATGGTGCGCGACCCCAACGAGGGAAGGCTGCTGTACGACAAGCTCAGCCGCGTCTGCGAGAAGTTCCTCGGCGACGTGTCGCTGAACTACCTCGGCCACGTGCCGCAGGACGACTGGCTGCGCCTGGCGGTGCAGCGCCAGCAGCCGGTGATCAAGGCCTACCCGGCCAGCCCGTCGGCGCAGGCGATCGCCGAGATCGCCCGCCGCACCTCGCGCTGGCAGGCCCCGACCGTGCCGCGCGGCAACGTCGAGTTCTTCGTCGAGCGGATCATCCAGCGCGGGGTGGCCGCATGAGCGCCGCCGCCTACAAGGCCGTGCAGCGCGGCGGCGCCGACGAGATCGTCACCCAGCACGCCGACCTGGTGCGCCGCATCGCCCATCACCTGGCCGCGCGCCTGCCCGCCAGCGTCGAGGTCGACGACCTGATCCAGGCCGGCATGATCGGCCTGATCGAGGCCTCGCGCAGCTACGACTCGGACCAGGGCGCCTCGTTCGAGACCTACGCCTCGATCCGCATCCGCGGCGCGATGATCGACGAGATCCGCCGCGGCGACTGGGTGCCGCGCTCGGTGCACCGCCGCGCCCGCGACGCCGCCGCCACGATCCGCAAGATCGAGCAGGAAACCGGCCGCGCCGCCGCCGCCACCGAGGTGGCCGCGCGCATGGAGATGCCGCTGCCCGAATACCTGCGCCTGATGGAAGACGCCGCGCGCGGCCAGGTGCTGAGCCTGGAGTCGCGGATCGAGGACCACGGCGAGCTGGACACGCCCTCGCGCGGCGGCCCGACGCCGCAGCAGATGAAGGAGCGCAGCGAGTTCGGCCGCGAGCTGGGCAAGGCCATCGGCCAGCTGCCCGAGCGCGAGCAGCTGGTGCTGTCGCTGTACTACGAACAGGAATTGAACCTGAAGGAAATCGGCGCCGTGCTCGGCGTCAGCGAGTCGCGCGTGTGCCAGATCCACGGCCAGGCCATGGTGCGCCTGCGCGGCCGCCTGAAGAGCTTCGAGCTTGCCGATGCCGGTGTGGCGGACGAAGAATGAGGCGGGATTCGGGACTGGAGATTCGGGATTCGCAGAGCCGAGCGCAGCTTGCTTTCGCCGTTGCCGATTCCCAATCCCGAATCCCCAATCCCGGTTTGAAAAGTTTAGGAGATTGATGTGAACAAGAACATGCGGATCCTGATCGTGGACGATTTCTCGACGATGCGTCGCATCGTCAAGAATCTGCTCGGCGATCTCGGCTTCACCAACACCGCAGAGGCCGAAGACGGCAACAGCGCGCTGGCCGCGTTGCGCGCGGGCCCGTTCGACTTCGTCGTCACCGACTGGAACATGCCGGGGATGACCGGCATCGAGCTGCTCAAGGCGATCCGCGCCGACGACAAGCTCAAGACCCTGCCGGTGCTGATGGTGACCGCCGAGGCCAAGCGCGAGCAGATCATCGAGGCCGCCCAGAGCGGCGTGAACGGCTACATCATCAAGCCGTTCACCGCGCAGACCCTGGAAGAGAAGCTGGGCAAGATCTTCGAACGCCTGGCGGCCACCGCCTGATGAACGCCACCGTCGAAACCAACGCCGAACGCCGTGCCCTGATCGAACGCCTGCAGGGCGCGCTCGATGCCCTGGAAAGCGGCGACGAAGCCGGCTGGCGCCGGGAAATCGACACCCTCGCCGCCTGGCGCACGCGCCCGATGATGCAGGGACTGAGCCGGCTCGCCCGCGAGCTCGGCCAGGCGCTGGGCGAGCTGCCCACCGTGCCCGACGAGGCCGGCGAGCTCGACGACGCCTGCTCGCGCCTGGACCACGTGGTGGCGATGACCGAGCAGGCCACCCACCGCACCCTGGACCTGGCCGAGGAATGCCGCGGACTGGCCGAGCAGCTGCGTGCCGGCGGCCTCAGCGGCGAGCAGGGCGAGATCCTCGACCGGATCCGCCACAACCTCACCGAGATGGCGCTGACCCAGAGCTACCAGGACCTGACCGGCCAGATCATCCGCCGCGTCGCCGGCATCGTGCGCCGCGTGCACGAGGGCTTCGGCGCGCTCGGCCTGCCGCCGAAGGAAGACCGGAGCAAGCCGGACGCCGGCCTGGCCGGCCCGGCGGTCAAGGGCCTGGACCGCCACGCGGTGTCGCAGGGCGACGCCGACGACCTGCTGTCCGGACTGGGGCTGTAGGGCCTGCCGACGCTATTGGAATAGGCCACGCCGCGCCTGGGTGCGTGCGGGGCAAGGAAGAACGAGGGAATTTATGTCGATAAAAGACCGAGTGATGACGCGGCACCGCGCACACCCAGGCACGGCCCTCCGGGTTGCCGTGTCCGGCCGCCCGGCGGCCGCGCGCGGCTTTAACAGGCAGCCAGCCTGTCGCTGCGCCGTGCACAACCACCGGACGGCCGGGCACGGCAACGTGGCCTATTCCAATAGCGTCGGCAGGCCCTGACCATGAGCGCCGTTCCGGACGATATCGCCGCCGACTTCATCGTCGAGGCCCAGGAGATCCTGGATCGCCTCGGCGAACAGCTGGTGTCGCTGGAGCAGGCGCCGGAAGACGCGGACCAGCTCAACGCCGTGTTCCGCGGCTTCCACACCCTCAAGGGCGGCGCCGGGTTCCTGGCGATCCACGCCATGGTCGAGCTGTGCCACGCCGCCGAGGAGACCCTCGGCATGGCCCGCTCCGGCCAGGCGGTGCTGCAGGCGGCGCATTTCGACGCGGCCCAGCAGTCGCTGGACTACCTGCAGGCGATGCTCGACGCGCTCTCCGCCGGCGAGGAGCCGGCGCACGCGCCGGCGTCGCTGATCGCGATGTTCGATACGAAGGAGCCGGGACCGGGGACCCGGGACCGGGGACCCGGG
>DNXT01000173.1 GCA_003505795.1 Lysobacteraceae bacterium
GCAGGCGGCGCTGCAGTACGGGCCGACCGAAGGCTTCGCGCCGCTGCGCGAGTGGGTGGCGGCGCGGCTCAGCCGCGACGGCGCCACGATCCGGCCCGGCCAGGTGCTGATCACCACCGGCTCGCAGCAGGGCCTGGACCTGCTCGGCAAGGTCTTCATCGACGAGGGCAGCAAGGTGCTGGTGGAAACGCCGAGCTACCTCGGCGCGCTGCAGGCGTTCTCGCTGTTCCAGCCGACGTTCTCGGCGATGAGGTCGGACGCGCAGGGCATCGTGGTCGAGGCGCTCGACGACGCGCAGCTGGACGGCGCGCGCTTCATGTACTGCCTGCCGAACTTCCAGAACCCGACCGGGCGCCGGCTGCCGCTGGAGCGGCGCCGGGCGCTGGTGGAAAAGGCCGCGCGCGCCGGCGTGTTGCTGGTGGAGGACGACCCGTACGGCGAGCTGTGCTACAGCGGCGAGGCGCTGCCGAGCCTGCTGTCGATGAATCCGGAGGGCGTCGTCTACCTGGGCTCGTTCTCCAAGGTGCTGGCGCCGGGGCTGCGGCTGGGCTACGTGGTGGCGCCGGAGGCGGTGCTGGGCAAGCTGATCCAGGCCAAGCAGGCCGCCGACCTGCATACCCCTTCGTTCAGCCAGCGGATCGTCCACGAGACCGTGCAGGACGGCTTCCTCGACGACCACATCCCCGGCATCCGCGCCCTGTACGCGCGCCAGTGCGAACTGATGCTGCAGGCGCTGGAGCGGCACTTCCCGGCGCAGGTCGGCTGGAACCGACCCGAGGGCGGCATGTTCGTCTGGGTCACGCTGCCGCCCGGCATGGACAGCGGCGCGCTGCTGGCTCGGGCGATCGAGCGCAACGTCGCGTTCGTGCCGGGCGCGCCGTTCTTCGCCACCGACCCGCAGTCCAACACGCTGCGGCTGTCGTTCGTGACGGTTCCGGGCGAGCGCATCGACCGCGGCATCCAGGTGCTCGGCGAGCTGCTCGCGCAGGCGCTGGCCGGGCACGCCGGCCTGGCCGCCTGAGCGAGGCCGGCCGATGAACGCCCAGACCCGCGGCCGCGACACGCTGATCGAGCAGGTGTTGACCGGGCGTGCGCTGGACTACACCCGCCCGGGCAGCCGCAGCGCGATCGCCAAGTCGCCGGTGCCCGGTCCGGTCGAGGTCGGGGCGCAGGGCCTGCAGGGCGACGAGCAGGGCGACCGGCGCGTGCATGGCGGCGTCGACAAGGCCGTGCATCACTACCCGCGCGAGCACTACGCGGCGTGGCGGGCCGAGCTCGGCGGGCATCCGCTGCTCGAGCGGGCCGGCGCGTTCGGCGAGAACCTGAGCGGCCAGGGGCTGACCGAGGCCGACGTCTGCCTCGGCGACCGCTTCCGGCTGGGAACCGCGCTGGTGGAGGTGTCGCAGCTGCGGCAGCCGTGCTGGAAGCTGTCCGACCGCTTCGCGGTCGCCGACATGGCGCGGCGGGTGCAGGACACCGGCCGCACCGGCTGGTACTACCGGGTGCTGGAGCCCGGCCGGGTCGCGGCCGGCGATCGCATCGAGCTGCTCGAACGGCGCCATCCGGCCTGGCCGCTCGCGCGCATCGCCGAGGTGCTGTACCGGCGCCGGACCGAGCCGCAACTGATCCGGGAATTGCTGGCGCTGCCGCTGGTGCCGTCGTGGCGCACGCTGTTCGAACGGCGCCTTGCGCAAGGGGCGGTGGAAAGCTGGGACAGCCGCCTGCAGGGCCCGAACCGCTAGAGCAGTCTTGGCGCAGACGTGGACGACCCCTTCTCCCGCTTGCGGGAGAGAGAGGGGCTCGCCGAAGTGCCGACATTTCGATACGAAAATGCTCTAGCCTGCGCACATGAACAGCTCCCCCTTGAAAATCCTGATCCACGGCGCCTCCGGGCGGATGGGCAAGGCGCTGCTGCGCCTGGCGGCCGAAGACGACGGCTTCGAGGTGGTCGCCGCCGTGGTCGGGCGCGCGCCCGCGCAGCGGGTGGTCGACGGCGTGCCGCACTTCGCCGCCGGCGAACTGTCCGGGGCGCCGGCATTCGACGTCGCCATCGATTTCAGCCTGCCGCAGGGGTTCTCGCCGATGCTGGCGCTGTGCGTGCAGCGCGGCGTGCCGCTGGTGTCCGGCACCACCGGCCTGGACGAGTCGCAACGGGCCGCGCTGGCGGCCGCGGCGGCCACGATCCCGCTGGTATGGGCGTCCAACTTCAGCCTAGGCGTGGCGGTGCTGGCCGACCTGGTCGAGCGCGCCGCCGGCACCCTGCCGGGCTGGGACTGCGACATCGTCGAATCGCACCATGTGCACAAGCAGGACGCGCCCTCCGGCACCGCCCTGACCCTGGGCGAAGCGGCGACCGGCAGCGGCGCGCAACCGCGCTACGCGAGCCTGCGCGCCGGCGACATCGTCGGCGAGCATCTGGTGCAGTTCACCGGGCTCGGCGAGCGCATCGAGCTGGTGCACCGCGCCAGCAACCGCGACATCTTCGCCCGCGGCGCGCTGCACGCGGCGCGGCGCCTGGCCGGCAAGCCGGCGGGCAGCTACCGGGTCCGCGACCTGATCGGCTGACCCGCGTCGTGTTCATCTGAACGGCAATCGCGCCGGCGTCGGGGCCGGCCGCGATTCACGCATTCACACTGGCGCGTAAAGCCGCTTGCCGCTACAATTCCCGCTTGCCCGAACCCAGCGTCGGACCGGTTCCAGGACCGCGTCCGCGCTTTGCTGCAACCGGATTTTGGCCGGTGCGCATCGGAGTCCCCCGCAGCCCAGAGCGAGATTCCCGTGACCCAACCCGCAATCCTTGTCCTCGAAGACGGCACCGTGTTCGAGGGCGAATCCGTAGGCGCCAACGGCCTGTCCGTCGGCGAAGTGGTGTTCAACACCGCGATGACCGGCTACCAGGAAATCCTGACCGATCCGTCCTACGCCCGTCAGATGGTCACGCTGACCTATCCGCACATCGGCAACACCGGCTTCACCGACCAGGACGACGAGGCCGCCAAGGTGTGGGCCGCCGGGCTGATCGTGCGCGACGTGCCGCGCCGCCCCAGCAACTGGCGCAGCCAGGCGTCGCTGCCGGAATGGCTGGGCGCGCGCGGCGTGGTCGCCATCGCCGGCATCGACACCCGCAAGCTGACCCGCATCCTGCGCGAGAAGGGCGCCCAGAACGGCGCGCTGATGGCCGGCGAGATCGACGTCGAGAAGGCGCTGGAAGCGGCGCGCAAGTTCCCCGGCCTGAAGGGCATGGACCTGGCCAAGGTGGTCTCCACCGACAGGAGCTACCCGTGGAAGGACGGCCAGCTGGACCTGGACCGCAACGAATTCGTCCGCGCCGAGCCCAAGTACAAGGTCGTCGCTTACGACTACGGGGTGAAGCTCAACATCCTGCGCATGCTGGCCGAGCGCGGCTGCGACGTCACCGTGGTGCCGGCGCAGACCCCGGCCGCCGAGGTGCTGGCGCTGGAGCCGGACGGGGTGTTCCTGTCCAACGGCCCGGGCGATCCGGAACCGTGCGATTACGCGATCGCCGCGATCCGGGAATTCGTGGCGAAGAAGATCCCGACCTTCGGCATCTGCCTGGGCCACCAGCTGCTGGCGCTGGCCGCCGGCGCGAGGACGGTCAAGATGGGCCACGGCCACCACGGCGCCAACCACCCGGTGCAGGACCTGGACGGCGGCCGGGTGATGATCACCTCGCAGAACCACGGCTTCGCGGTGGACGAGGCGACGCTGCCGGCCAACGTGCGCGTCACCCACCGCTCGCTGTTCGACGGCACCAACCAGGGCATCGCGCTGACCGACGCGCCGGCGTTCTCCTTCCAGGGCCACCCGGAAGCCTCGCCGGGGCCGCACGATGTTGGTCCGTTGTTCGATCGTTTCGTAGCGCTGATGCGGGACCCGGGACCCGGGACCCGGGACCCGGAAAAGGCGGCGTGATGATGATCTCTCATTTCCGGGAACTCGAAGTCTGGCAACTGTCCATGGAGCTCGCCCAAGGCGTTTATTCGCTTGCAGCGTCCCTGCCACGCGAAGAGCGCTATGGCTTGAGTGCGCAACTCCAGCGTTCCGCCGTTTCGATCCCTTCCAACATCGCGGAAGGCAACGCACGCGCTTCCACTCGGGACTATGCACGGTTCGTATCGATAGCCATGGGGTCATGCGCCGAATTACAGACACAGCTGCTGTTGTCCGAGCGCCTTGGCCTGGGAGAACAACCGGATCTGACCGCCGTGCTCCAGCTTTGCGAGCGGGTCAGCCAGATGCTTTCCAAATTACAGCAATCGCTGCAGCGTCGGCTTGAATCCGGGTCCCGGGTCCCGGGTCCAGGGTCCCGCATTTCCGAGAACGTCGAGGATTACTGAAAAATGCCACGTCGCACCGACATCAAGACCGTACTCATCATCGGCGCCGGCCCGATCGTCATCGGCCAGGCCTGCGAGTTCGACTACTCCGGCGCGCAGGCGTGCAAGGCGCTGCGCGACGAGGGCTACCGCGTGGTGCTGGTCAACTCCAACCCGGCCACGATCATGACCGACCCGAACATGGCCGACGCCGTGTACATCGAGCCGATCAACTGGCAGACGGTCGAGAAGATCATCGCCAAGGAGAAGCCCGACGCGCTGCTGCCGACCATGGGCGGGCAGACCGCGCTGAACTGCGCGCTGGACCTGGCCGACCACGGCGTGCTGGAGAAGCACGGCGTCGAGCTGATCGGCGCCAAGCGCGAGGCCATCCGCATGGCCGAGGACCGCGAGCTGTTCCGCGTGGCGATGGGCGAGATCGGCCTGGAGTGCCCGAAGGCCGAGGTCGCGCACACCCTCGAGGAGGCGCTGGACATCCAGACCCGGGTCGGCTACCCGACCATCATCCGCCCGAGCTTCACCCTCGGCGGCAGCGGCGGCGGCATCGCCTACAACCGCGAGGAGCTGATCGAGATCGTCAACCGCGGCCTGGAACTGTCGCCGACCACCGAGGTGCTGGTGGAAGAGTCGGTGCTGGGCTGGAAGGAGTTCGAGATGGAGGTGGTCCGCGACACCGCGGACAACTGCATCATCGTCTGCTCGATCGAGAACCTCGACCCGATGGGCGTGCACACCGGCGACTCGATCACCGTGGCCCCGGCGCAGACCCTGACTGACAAGGAATACCAGCGCCTGCGCGACGCCTCGATCGCGGTGCTGCGCAAGATCGGCGTGGATACCGGCGGCTCCAACGTGCAGTTCGGGATCAGCCCGAAGACCGGCCGCGTGGTGGTGATCGAGATGAACCCGCGGGTGTCGCGCTCCTCGGCGCTGGCCTCCAAGGCGACCGGCTTCCCGATCGCCAAGGTCGCCGCCAAGCTGGCGGTCGGCTACACCCTCGACGAGCTGAAGAACGAGATCACCGGCGGCCTGACCCCGGCCTCGTTCGAGCCGGCGATCGACTACGTGGTCACCAAGATCCCGCGGTTCGCGTTCGAGAAGTTCCCGCAGGCCGACGCGCGCCTGACCACCCAGATGAAGTCGGTGGGCGAGGTGATGGCGATGGGCCGCACCTTCCAGGAATCGCTGCAGAAGGCGCTGCGCGGGCTGGAGACCGGCAAGATCGGGTTCGACCCGACCGGCCTGGACCTGGCCAGCGAGGACGACCTGACCACGCTGCGCCGCGAGCTCAAGGCGCCGGGTCCGGAGCGCCTGTTCCACGTGGCCGACGCGTTCCGCGCCGGCATGAGCGTGGAGGACGTCTACGCGCTGTCCTACATCGATCCGTGGTTCCTCGACCAGATCGAGGAGATCATCGCCGCCGAGAAGCAGCTGGCCGCCGACGGCCTGGGCTCGCTGGACGCCGCGCGCCTGCGCAAGCTCAAGCGCGCCGGCTTCTCCGACGCGCGCCTGGCCGAGCTGACCGGCACCAACGAGGCCGCGGTGCGGGCGCTGCGCCGCGCCCACAAGGTGCGCCCGGTGTACAAGCGCGTGGACTCGTGCGCGGCCGAGTTCGCCACCGGTACCGCCTACCTGTACTCGACCTACGAGGACGAGTGCGAGGCCGCGCCGAGCAACCGCGACAAGATCATGATCCTCGGCGGCGGCCCCAACCGCATCGGCCAGGGCATCGAGTTCGATTACTGCTGCGTGCACGCGGCGCTGGCGCTGCGCGAGGACGGTTACGAGACCATCATGGTCAACTGCAACCCGGAGACCGTCTCCACCGACTACGACACCTCCGACCGCCTGTACTTCGAGCCGTTGACGCTGGAAGACGTGCTGGAGATCGTCGAGCTGGAGCAGCCCAAGGGCGTGATCGTGCAGTACGGCGGGCAGACCCCGCTGAAGCTGGCGCGTGCGCTGGAGGCCAACGGCGTGCCGGTGATCGGCACCTCGCCGGACTCGATCGACCTGGCCGAGGACCGCGAGCGCTTCCAGCAGCTGGTCGACAGGCTCGGCCTGAAGCAGCCGCCCAACCGCATCGCCCGCAACGCCGACGAGGCGCTGGTGCTGGCGCGCGAGATCGGCTATCCGCTGGTGGTGCGCCCGAGCTACGTGCTCGGCGGCCGCGCGATGGAGATCGTCTACGGCGAGTCCGACCTGGCGCGCTACGTGCGCGACGCGGTCAAGGTCTCCAACGACTCGCCGGTGCTGCTGGACCGCTTCCTCGACAACGCGGTCGAAGTGGACGTGGACATCATCGCCGACCGCGACGGCCAGGTGCTGATCGGCGGCGTGATGGAGCACATCGAGGAGGCCGGCGTGCACTCGGGCGATTCCTCGTGCTCGCTGCCGCCGTACTCGCTGTCGGCCAGGACCCAGGCCGAGCTGCGCCGGCAGGTGGTCGAGCTGGCCAAGGCCTTGAACGTGGTCGGCCTGATGAACACCCAGTTCGCGATCCAGACCAACGACGACGGCGACGACACCGTGTTCCTGCTGGAGGTGAACCCGCGCGCCTCGCGCACCGTGCCGTTCGTGTCCAAGGCCACCGGCATGGCGCTGGCCAAGATCGCGGCGCGCTGCATGGCCGGCAAGACCCTGGCCGAGCAGGGCGCGACCAAGGAGATCGTGCCGGACTACTACTCGGTGAAGGAGGCGATCTTCCCGTTCGCCAAGTTCCAGGGCGTGGACCCGATCCTCGGGCCGGAGATGCGCTCCACCGGCGAGGTGATGGGCGTCGGCCGCACCTTCAGCGCCGCGTTCGCGCGCGCCCAGGAGGCCGGCGGCATCCGCGCCGCGCAGCCGGGCAAGGCGTTCGTGTCGGTGCGCGATCCTGACAAGAAGCGCGTGCTGCCGGTCGCCCAGGCGCTGGTCGAGCGCGGCTTCAGCCTGGTCGCCACCCGCGGCACCGGCGCGTGGCTGCAGCAGCACGGGCTGGAGTGCGAGATCGTCAACAAGGTGGCCGAAGGCCGGCCGCACATCGTCGATTCGATCAAGAACGGCGAGATCTCCTACATCGTCAACACCACCGAAGGACGGGCGGCCATTTCCGACTCGTTCTCGATCCGTCGCGAGGCGCTGCAGCACCGCGTGACCTACTCGACGACCATCGCCGGCGCCAAGGCGCTGGTGCAATCCCTCGAGTTCCGCGGTACCGGCCCGGTCTGGTCGCTGCAGGAACTGCACAAGGAGCTGGAAGCATGAGAGCCCCCATCACCACCAAGGGCGCGCAGCGCCTGCGCGACGAGCTGGAACACCTGAAGTCGGTCAAGCGCCCGAAGGTGATCGCCGCGATCGCCGAGGCGCGCGAGCACGGCGACCTCAAGGAGAACGCCGAGTACCACGCCGCGCGCGAGGAACAGGGTTTCATCGAAGGCCGCATCAAGCAGCTGGAGAGCGAGCTGTCGCACGCGGAAATCATCGACATCAGCAAGCTCGGCGCCGGCAGCAAGATCGTGTTCGGCGCGACGGTGACGCTGGCCGACGTCGAGACCGACGAGCAGAAGCGCTACCAGATCGTCGGCGACCTGGAAGCGGACATCAAGCGGGGCCTGATCGCGATCTCCTCGCCATTGGCGCGGGCGCTGATCGGCAAGCTGGAAGGCGATTCGGTGACCATCGACGCACCGGCCGGGCAGCGCGAGTACGAGGTGGTCACCGTCGAATACATCGGCTGAGCCGGTGTCGTATCCGGCGGACAACCCGGCTGCATGTGGAAGGGGCTTCAGTCCCGACGG
>DNXT01000321.1 GCA_003505795.1 Lysobacteraceae bacterium
GGGCGCGCTCGGTGCGCCCGTTGCCAGCCGCTGCAACAGGCCGGGCAGCGGCCGCGTGCCGGCCAGGCGGCTGGCGTCCACGTCCCAACCGTAGTCGGCGAGCAGCTCCCAGTCCTCCGGCTGCAACGAGGCCGGCGTCTTCAACGCGGTATCCAGTACCCGCGCCACCGACGAGCGGCGCCCGGCCGCGCGCTTGAGCGCTTCGGTCAGCGCCGCGCTGTCGTTGCCGCCGGCCAGCCGGGTGATCTCCTCGCGCTGCGGCGACAGCACGATCAATGTGGGATAGCCGCGCACGCCGAAGCGCTCGCCCCAGGCCTGTGCGCCTGGCTGGTCGCCATCCAGGTACACCGGCACGAAGCCGCGGGTCAGCGCGACGAACGCCGGATCCTTGAACAGCGTCGCCTTGAGCTTGTTGCACGGCGGGCACCACACCGCGCCCCAGTACAGCAGCACCGGCTTGCCGCTGTCGCGCGCCTCGTTCAAGGCATCGTCCACGTCGCCTTGGCGCCAGGCGATGGCGTCCGGCTTCGCCTGCGCCGGTTGCGCCGGCGTGGCAGCCGTGTCGGCCGGCTTGTCCGGGGAACAGGCGGGCAGGGCGGCGACGGCGAGCAGGCAGGCGAACAGCGGGAGACGACGCATGAGGCGATCCAGGAGGAGTGGGGGAGGCAAGCGGGGCACGGCCAATGCGATGCATTCTAGGAACGTGCCCGGCCGGCGCACGGCACGTGCTCATGGCATTTGCTCATGTGCTGCGAACCGCGCGTCGCGTCGTCCGCCGCCGCGGCAGGGCGCGCGGCTATGCCAGCTTCACCAGCAGCTTGCCGAAGTTGCGCCCCTGCAGCAGGCCGAGGAATGCCTCGGGCGCGTTCTCCAGCCCCTCGACGATGTCCTCGCGGTAGTGGATCCGGCGCTCCGCCAGCCAGCGTCCCATCTCGCGCTCGAACTGCGGAAACAGGCGGGTGAAGTCGCTCTGGATGAAGCCGCGCACGGTCAGGCGCTGGCGCAGGACCTGGTTGAGGAAATGCGGCAGGCGGTCCGGCTGCGGAAAGACCTGGTCGCGGCTGTTGTAGGTGGCGATGGTGCCGCAGACCGGAATGCGCGCGAAGTCGTTGAGCAGGGGCAGCACCGCGTCGAACACCTTGCCGCCGACGTTCTCGAAATAGACGTCGATCCCGGACGGCGCCGCCTGCCGCAGCTGCTCGGCGAAATCGCCGGCGTGGTGGTCGAGCGCCACGTCGAAGCCGATCTGCTCCAGGTACTGGCGCTTGCGCTCGCCGCCGGCGATCCCGACCACGCGGGCGCCCTGCATCTTCGCGATCTGGCCGACGGTGGCGCCCACCGGCCCGCTCGCCGCGGCGACCACCAGGGTCTCGCCCGGCTGCACGCGGCCGATCTCGCGCAGGCCGACGTAGGCGGTGAAACCGGGCATGCCGAACACGCCGAGCGCGGTGCTCGGCGGCGGGCCCGACGCGGCAAGCTTGCGCTTCAGCAGCTCGCCGTCGACGAGCGCATGCGTCTGCCAGCCACCGGGCGCCACCACCAGGTCGCCGGTCGCCAAACCGGGGAAGTTCGAGGTCAGCACTTCGGAGACGGTGCGTCCTTCCATCACCGCGTCGAGGGCGTTGGGTGCGGCGTACGAACGTCCTTCGTCCATCCGTCCGCGCATGTATGGATCGAGCGAGAGGAAACGGTTGCGCAGCAGCACCTGGCCGGGACCGGGCAGCGGCAACTCGCTTTGCTCGTAGCGGAAGTCGTCCGTACGGGGCTCTCCTTGCGGGCGCAAGGCGAGAACGATGCGCGCATTCTTGATTGTCGGCATTCCACTTCTCCCGTGCGGACGGGCCTGTGACCCAATCCGCAGCATAGGCAATCCAGCGGCGATGGCGCGGCGGCACGGAAGGAAACAGTGTTCCATCGCGACATGACGATTACGGCTGCGGACTGGAGACTTCGCTGGTCAGGGGGGCGTGCGAAAGGGCTTGACGACAATATACGAATCATATACGTTTCGTATATTACCGAATCGAGGCGGCCTGCATGGGCATAGTCAACATAGATGACGACCTGCACGATCAGCTGCGGCGCGCCTGCAGCGTGACCAGCCGGTCCATCAATGCGCAGGCCAACTTCTGGATCAAGGTCGGCATGCTGTGCGAGATGAATCCGGAGCTGAGCTTCCAGCAGATCGTCGCCAATGAGCTGCGCGCCGCGGGCGTGCAGCCGCAACCGTTGCGATCGGGGCGTGCGTGACCAAGAGCGCCGCCGAGCTCGCCCTGATGGCGGAGGCCGGTTCGCTCCTGGCCGAAGTGTTCAACGCGCTTGGGCAGCTGCAACTGGAAGGCAGGAGCACGCTGGAGATCAACGATCTCGTCGAGCGCATGATCACCGACGATCTCCAGGCGCGACCGGCCAGCAAGGGGCAGTACGGGTTTCCCTACGTGTTGAATGCCTCGATCGACGACGTGGTCTGCCACGGCGTGCCTTCGGCGGAGGACGTGCTGCGCGGCGGCCAGATCGTCAACTTCGACATCACGCTGGAGAAGAACGGCTACATCGCCGATTCCAGCACCACCTACCTGGTGGGCGAGGTGGCCTATCCAGCGCGGCGCCTGGTGTCGGCCGCCTACAACGCCATGTGGAAGGGCATCGCGGCAGTGCGTCCCGGTGCGCGTTTGGGCGACATCGGCCATGCCATCGCGCACTACGCCCGCGCTCACGGCTACAGCGTGGTCAAGGAGTACTGCGGACACGGGATCGGCCGCGAGATGCACGAAGCGCCGCAGATCCTGCACTACGGCCGGCCCGATACCGGGCTCGAGCTCGAAGAGGGGATGGTCTTCACCATCGAGCCCATGCTCAACCAGGGCAAGGCGGCGATTCGCTCGCGCCCGGACCGGTGGCCGGTGCATACCCGCGACGGCAAGCTGTCGGCCCAGTTCGAGCACACCGTCGCCGTCACCCGCACCGGCGTGCGGGTACTGACGCTGCGGCCCGGGGAGACGCCGCCGTGCGAACTGGGATGATCGGTTGTTCTTTCCGGAAGCGGAGCGGACCGCACCGCTCCGCGCGCGGCCGCTATCACGCGTCATCCATTCTTCCGGCACTCCTTCGAGCCCGTGCCCCTGAGCTGGGGGCTGATGTCCGGCCATGGCGGATACCCGGTCGCCGGGCCCGGCGGGGTCAGAGTGCCGGTGCAGGCAGCGCGGCGCCGGTGACAGACAGCACCCGGATCGATATCGCACTGCGTCAACGGCTTTGCCATCCCGGCCCTTAGACTGCCGAACGCAAATTTCCGGATCGGGCGGTGCAGGCGTGTTCATCCGACAACTGAGTTACCTGGTCGCGCTGGCCAAGGAGCGGCACTTCGGGCGCGCGGCGGCCGCGTGCAACGTGTCGCAGCCGGCGCTCTCCGGCGCCATCCAGAGCATCGAGCAGGAGCTTGGCATCACCATCGTCCAGCGCGGCCGTCGCTTCGAGGGCTTCACCGCGGACGGCGAGCGCGTCCTGGCGTGGGCGCGCCGCGTGCTGGCCGATTGCGAGAGCTTGCGCCAGGAGGCGCACACCCACGAGAACGACCCGGCCGGCGTCCTGCGGATGGGAGCGATTCCGGCGTCGTTGCCGCTGGTGCCGCGCCTGACCCAGTCGTGCCTGAGCAAGTACCCGCGCATGCGCCACGAGATCTATACCTTGTCGGCGTCGGAGACACTGGATCAGGTCGCGGATTTCAAGATCGACGTCGGCCTGACGTACCTGGACGACGAACGCCTGCTGGGCAGCTACGAGAGCGTGCCGGTGTTCCGCGAACGCTACGTCTTCGTCGCCGGCGACGAGGCCATGTTCGAGGGCGTCAAGGCCATGGCGTGGACCGACGCCGCGGCCCTGCCGTTATGCCTGTTCACCACCAACATGCAGTGCCGCCGCGGCATAGACGGCGCCTTCGCCGCGGCCGGCACCGCGGCGACCCCGCACGTGGAGACCGACTCGATGACCGCGCTGTGCGCGCACGTGCGCCGCGCGGGGCTCTACAGCATCCTGCCGCACAGCGCGCTGAGCCTGAACGACTCGGGCGAGCGCCTGTCGGCGATCCCGATGTCGCCGGAGATGTATCGCGACATCGGCCTGGTGATGCTCAACCGCCGGCCGCGCAGTCCTCTGCTGGAGGCGGCGCTGGCGAACTTCCGCGAACTCGATCTCCAGAGCTGGGTCGACGGCTTGCTGATGTAAGCGGCCCGCGCCGCATGGCGCGGCTTTCCCGGATCGGGCGGGTGCGGATGTTCGCAACCGCCGCCGGCTACGACATCGTCGGACGACACGCCAGCCGGTTCTCCCAGGGGAGCCGCGGCACCGCCTTCCTAGCGGATCTTCCCGAGCAGGCGCCAGTACACCCTCGCCAGCAGGTACAGCGTCAGCGCGCCGATCAGCGTCGGCATGAGGATGAACTGCCAGTCCGGCTGCGGCGTCGCCAGGAATACGATCAACGGGTTGCTGCCGGCCGGCGGATGGGTGGTGTCGCTGGCGATCATCAGCACCACCGCAATGCCTGCGGCCAGCGCCATGGGTATCCAGCCCGGCCCCAGCAAGTGCAGGCAGGCCACCGCCACCGTCGCGGCCAGGACGTGGCCGCCGATGACGTTGCGCGCCCGCGCGAACGGCACGTCGGGATAACCGAAGAGCAGGACGCACGAGGCGCCGAAGGAACCCAGCAGCCACGGCAGGGCGGTCGCGTGCGCCAGCCCGCCGACGACGGCGATGCCGATGAACGCGCCGATGCCCGCAAGCAAGGCCTGGACCGGGCGCCGCCTTGCGGCGGCGCCCGCGTGCACTCCCGGGGAGGCGGTCATGCGGACCTACCTGCCGAACTTCGCCGCTTCCTCGGAGCCGGCGGTGGCGTTTCCCGCGCTGTACGAATGCGCACCGACGCCGGCCAGCCCGCCACCCTGCACGATCAGGTACTCGTCGCGGATGGGACGTCCCTCGAAGTAGCACTCGAGGATCTCGCGCACGCCCGCCGCGTAACGCGTCTGCGCGGACAGCGAGGTGCCGGAGATGTGCGGGGTCATGCCATGGTGCGGCATGGTCCGCCACGGATGATCCTTCGGCGCGGGCTGCGGGAACCACACGTCGCCGCCGTAGCCGGCCAACTGTCCGCTTTCCAGCGCCGCCACCACCGCGTCGCGGTCGCACAGCTTGCCGCGCGCGGTGTTGACCAGGTAGGCGCCGCGCTTGAACCACTTCAGCGAATCGGCGTTGATCATGTGCTCGGTTTCCGGGTGCAGCGGGCAGTTCAGCGTGACCGCGTCGCAGACCCGGGCCAGGCTCTCCAGGCTGTCGTGATGGGTCAGGTCGAGTTCCTTCTCGACCTCGGCCGGCAGGCGATGGCGGTCCAGGTAGTGCAGGTGCACGCCGAAGGGCTTGAGCAGGCGCAGCACGCGCAGGCCGATGCGGCCGGCGGCGACGGTGCCCACGTGCATGCCCTCGATGTCGTAGGAACGCTGCACGCAGTCGGCGATGTTCCAGCCGCCCTTGATCACCCAGTTGTACGAGGGGATGTAGTTGCGTACCAGCGCCAGCATCGTCATCACCACGTGCTCGGCGACGCTGTTGCTGTTGCAGTAGGTGACCTCGGCGACGGTGACGTTGTTGTCGATCGCGGCCTGCAGGTCGGTGTGGTCCGAGCCGATGCCGGCGGTGACCACCATCTTCAGCTTCTTCGCCTTGGCGAAGCGTTCGGCGGTCATGTACGCCGGCCAGAACGGCTGCGAGATCACGATCTCGGCGTCGGGCAGCTCGCGGTCCAGCACGCTGTCGGCGCCGTCCTTGCTGGAGGTGACGATGAATTCGTGTCCGTTGGATTCCAGGTACTTGCGCAGGCCCAGTTCGCCGGAGACGCTGCCCAGCAGCACGCCCGGCTTGAAGTCGATGGCCTCCGGCGTCGGCAGGGATTGCCCATCCGGGTAGCGGTCCAGGTGCGGCAGGTCGTCGCGCGGGTACTCGCTGGGATATCCGGTGATCGGGTCGTCGTAAAGCACGCAAACAATCTTCGCCACTGTGGTTCCTCCCGTCTGTGCTCTTGGCAATGAGTCATTTGGCAATGAGTCATCATGTGGGCGCTGAGGCCGTTGCGGATACTGATACGGCCCGTCGGGAATATGCCAATCGTTTGGACTTATCCGGTGATCGGCCGGAGTTATCACGACTCCCAGGATGGTTGTCTGCATCTGCGGCGCGAGCAGCGCGAACGTGTGCGAGGGGAGTAGGCGATCAAGCGCGCGGTTGTTCCGACAACGTCAGGACATCGACCACGTCCACGCCGTGCGTGAGCCCGAGACAGGTGCCCAGGAGGGGCTTGTGCGGCGAGCCGGCGATCGACGGCATCCTGCCGCCGGGGTTGCCGGGGGCGCTGCGCATGTCGCCCGACGGGCAGGGGAAGGCATTCAATCGCCTCGATCCAGGGTGGCCGCCGACGAGCGCCTGAAGCGGAAGACCACTTCCCGTCCATTCCCCGAGGTGCTCACTTCCAGGACATCTCCGTCGAGACGATAGGCAATCCGCTTGGGGAAATCGTGCTCGGGATTCTCGAAGATCGCCCGGTGCCCGGCTTGCGCAACCAGGCGGAAACGTACCGGATGCGTGTTCTCCGCCACATCGGCGACATAGAACACGCCGTCGCTGTCGGCCTCCAGCCGGAGTCTCTCTTCGAAGACCAGGCGCCCGTCCTTGAGCCGGGCCCCGACGCCAGCGAAGCCGCTGCCATCCGGATGCCAGCGCTCGTAGCCGCAGTCGCCTTCCGGCAGCCCCGTGCGCTGCCACGATCCGAGCATCCAGGCCAGCGGCTGCAGTCGCGGCAAGACAGGCTCCGATGCAGCGGCGGCCTGGACGAGGCCGAACCACACCAGACAGGCAGACATCAGCAAATTGCGCATGTTTCCTCCAAGGGAACTGCCGCCACGGCGGCCGCGGGCCTGCCGGAGCGATGGGGGGCGCCGTTCGCGCGGCGATCGTTGCGCTAGGGCCTGTTAACACTAACGTAATGCCTCCGCGATCAGTGCG
>DNXT01000182.1 GCA_003505795.1 Lysobacteraceae bacterium
GGCCGGCGGTGCGGATGTGCGCCGCCGGCCGCCGGCGTCAGCCGCTGTGGCCCTGGTTGAGCCCGGCCTCGGTGGCCTCGCGCACGTCGGCCACTTCCACCGCGAAATGCAGGGTCTGCCCGGCCAGCGGATGGTTGCCGTCGACGGTGACCTGTTCGCTGCCGACCTCGGTGACGGTGACCAGCACCGGCCCTTGCTCGCTGCGCGCCTGGAACTGCATGCCGGGGGCGATCTCGGCGTCGGCGGGGAAGGCGCCGCGCGGAACCTGCTGGACCAACTGCGGGTGATGCGGGCCGTAGCCCTGCTCGGGCGCGACGTCGGCCTGCACGGCCTCGCCGGTGCGCTTGCCGTCCAGCGCCTTCTCCAGGCCGGGCACGATGTTGCCGGCGCCATGCAGGTAGCTGAGCGGCGCGTCGGGCGCGGAACGGTCGATGACCTGGCCTTCGTCGTTGGTGAGGGTGTAGTGGATGGTCGCAATGCGACCCTGGCTGATTTCCATCGGAAACCTCCATCGTTGGATGAGCGGGGGAATGTCGTCGGTGAATTCACGACGCAGGCAGAACACGCCCCTCCACCCTAGGTAATGCATCGCGGCGGTGCAACCTGTTTCCTGAATCTGCTCTGTCGAACCGCGCCGTATGCGCGCGCGCTGCCGCTAGTGCCGTCGCGCGCCACGCCCGCGATTCAGGCAGTCCGCCGGATCGGGCGCGCGATCGGCCGGCCGGCTACAATCAGCGCCCCTCACCGGTCTTCGTCGCCATGTCCACTGCTCCCGCCTGCCCGCAATGCACGCTCGAAAACACCTACGCCGACGGCGCGCTGTGGATCTGCGCCGACTGCGGCTTCGAGTGGGCGGCCGAGGGCGGCGGCGATGCCGAGCCGCTGGTGGTGCGCGACAGCAACGGCAACGTGCTGGCGGCCGGCGACACCGTCACCGTGATCAAGGACCTCAAGGTCAAGGGTTCCTCGATCCCGCTCAAGCAGGGCACGGTGATCCGCAACATCCGCCTGGTCGAGGACGACGCCGAGCACATCGAAGGCAACTCCGACAAGATCAAGGGCCTGGTGCTCAAGACCTGCTTCCTGCGCAAGGCCTGACCTGCGGGGAAGCAATGATGGCCCCCGACTCAATGCGGCCCGGCATCGGGCGGGTCCGAGTCGATCACCTGCTGGGTGCGCCCGGTGGTGCCGGGCAGGATCGGCTGGTCGGTGACGACCAGCGCGGTGCCGGGCGTCAGCACCGGCAGCAGCAGGCCGAGGAATTCGCCCGGAAGCTGCACCTTGCCGATCACCTCCGGGGATAGCGCGGTGCCGGCGGCGGACTCGCCGGGGACGCCGATGCGCAACCAGTTGGGCATGCGGACGCCGGGCATGCCCGGGATCTCGCCCGGCAGGTAGCCCTGGCCGACGATGAAGGCCTGGGTGCCGAACCCCGGGTCCGGCGCGTTCACCGACACCCGGCTCTGGCCGATCTCCACGCCGTTGCGGTACACGATCAGGCGCTGGTCGGCTTCGCTCAGCACCATCGATACCGGGCCGGTCGGCGCCGCGGCCGGGGTCCAGTGGAAGGTCTGGCCATCGGCCAGCGGGGTCAGCGGCCGGTCCGCGCCGGTGACCGGGTCGATCGGGCTCAACGCGTGCGGGTGCACCAGGTCGTCCGGGCTGACGCCGGCCTTGGCGACCACCACCACCATGCCCATGTTCGAGTTCTCGAACAGCAGGCGCGCGAATTCCGAGGGCAGGTGCACGCAGCCGTGCGATTCGGGGTAGCCGGGCAGGCCGCCGGCGTGCAGCGCCACCCCGCCCCAGGTCAGCCGCTGCTGGTAGGGCATCGGCGCGCTGTTGTACAGGTTGGAGCGATGGTCCTTGTCCTTCTGCAGGATGGTGAACACGCCGGTCGGGGTCTCGTACCCCGGCTTGCCGGTGCTGACCGTGCTGAAGCCGACCAGGATGCCGTTGCGGTAGGCATAGGCGCGCTGCTCGGTGAGGCTGACGATCACCGCCATCGGTCCCCAGCCCTTGCTGACCCCGCCCCAGAACCACTCGCCCGGCTCGAGCCGGTCCGGCGGCGTGCCGATCGGGCTGGAGGTCTTGGCGCCCCAGAACGGGACGGCGTGCGCGGACGGGCAGGCGAGCAGGGCGATCAGCAGAAGCGGCAGCAGGCGGCGCATGGCCTCCCTCCCGGGATATCGGAAACACCGATCCTAGCGGCTGCGGCGTACGGACGTCAGCGTGCGCTGCTGCGGGCGGGCGCCACCGGCAGCGGCTCCAGGTGCGGCACCAGCAGGTCCGCCAGCCAGTCCATGAAGGCGCGCACGCGCAGCGGCAGGTGGCGGCGCTGCGCATACAGCAGATGGACCGGCATCGGCTCGGCCGTCAGCTGCGGCAGCACCTCGACCAGCGCGCCGCTGGCCAGCGCCTCGCGCGCGCCCACCCGCGGCAGCTGGATGATGCCCAGTCCGGCCAGCGCCGCGGCCAGGTAGCCCTCGCCGTTGTTGACCGTGAGCTGCCCGGCCATCGGCAGCAGCCGGTAGCCGCCGCCGTCGTGGTACTCGAAGCCGGGCGCGCCCTGGCCGAGGCTGGCGGCATAGTGCACCAGCGCGTGATCGCGCAGGTCGGCGAGCGTGGTCGGCACGCCGCGCCGCGCCAGGTAGGCCGGGCTGGCGCAGTTGGCGATGCGCATCGTGCCGAGCGGGCGCGCCACCAGGCCGTTGTCGTCGAGCGCGCCGCCGCGCAGCACGCAGTCGAAACCCTCGCGCACCACGTCGACGCGGCGGTCGGTGCCGCTGAGCTCCAGCTCCAGCGCCGGATGGCGCTCCAGGAATTCCGGCAGGCGCGGGATCACCAGCAGCCGCGCGAAGCCGCTGGACATGTCCACCCGCAGTCGTCCGTGCAGTTGCGCGTCGCCGTGCTGGAACATGCCGTGCAGCTCGTCGACGTCGTCGAGCAGGTCGCGCGCGCGCTGCCGGAACGCGGCGCCGTCGGCGGTCAGCTGGACCCGGCGCGTGGTCCGGTGCAGCAACTGGGTGCCGAGCTCGGCCTCGAGCCGCTGCACCGCGGTCGAGACGCTGGCCTTGGGCAGCCCGAGCAGGGCGGCGGCGCGGGTGAACGAGCCGAGTTCGGCGACGCGCAGAAAGCAGCGCAACTGGTCGAGCCGGTCCATGGATTGTTCGCCGGATATGAACGTTGAAATCAGGATTGCGCGATTTATGCCGCTGGGCAAGCGCAATAGCCTGTGCGTGTCCCCGGGTATTCCCGCCCGCCGCAGGAGCTTTCCTCCGATGTCGACCTCTTCCCGCATCACCCTGATCACCGGCGGCAGCCGTGGTCTCGGCCGCAGCGCCGCGCTGGCGCTGGCCGCGTCCGGCAGCGACGTCATCCTTACCTACCAGCAGCGTGCCGACGCCGCGGCCGCGGTGGTGGCGCAGGTCGAGGCGCTGGGACGGCGTGCGGCCGCGTTGCCGCTGGACGTCGCCGATGCGGCTTCGTTCCCCGGGTTCGCCGCCCGGGTGCGGCAGCAACTGCAGGACTGGCAGTGCAGCCACTTCGACGCGCTGGTCAACAACGCCGGCACCAGCCTGCATGCGCTGATCGCCGACACCACCGATGCGCAGTTCGACGCCGTGGTGGCGGTACACCTGAAGGCGCCGTTCTTCCTGACCCAGGCGCTGCTGCCGCTGATCGCCGACGGCGGGCGCATCCTCAACGTCTCCAGCGGCCTGACCCGCTTCTCGATGCCGGGCAGCGCGGCCTACGCGATGGTGAAGGGCGGAATCGAGGTGTTCACCCGCTACCTGGCCAAGGAACTGGGCAGCCGCGGCATCAGCGCCAACACGCTGGCGCCGGGTGCGATCGAGACCGACTTCAGCGGCGGCATGGTGCGCGACAACCCCGAGGTCAACGCGATGGTGGCCGCGGCGACCGCGCTCGGGCGCGCCGGCCAGCCCGACGACATCGGCCCGGTGGTGGCGGCGCTGCTGGCGCCGGGCACCGGCTGGATCAACGGCCAGCGGATCGAGGCGTCCGGCGGCATGCTGGTCTAGGGCGGCGTCCCGCTCCGGGAGTGATGGCATGTCCACGCTTTTCCTTCTCCCGCTTGCGGGAGAAGGTGGAGCGCAGCGCCGGATGAGGGTGCTCGCGCCCGCATGCTCCAACGCGCTGCCCGCATCCGCCCTCCGGGCGGCTTCCCCCGCACGCGGGGCAAGC
>DNXT01000186.1 GCA_003505795.1 Lysobacteraceae bacterium
TCGAGCACGCGCGCGCCCGGCAGCTTGGGCATCAGCCAGTTGAACAGGGTCTCGCGCACGCGGTCGCTGGTCGGCCGCAACCCGGGCAGCGCCGGCACCGGCAGGCGGGTGTTGCGCCAGCGCCCGCCGATGATGCGCACCTGGCCCTCGCCGCCCTGCGGGGGGCGTCGCGGCGGAGCGGCATGGCGCGGTGGACGGGGCATCGGGCGGGTCCGGGAAGCGAGCCGGGGATGATACGCGCTGTGCTTTTCCGCAGGCCAGGCCGCGGCGCTTGAAATCGCCGTGGCCGGCCCATACACGGAAGCGCATCGCCGCGCCCCCGGGCCGGCCACCCCCGAACGGAGCCACCACCACGATGACCGCCGAAACCGACAAGCAGACCCTGGGCTTCCAGACCGAGGTCAAGCAGCTGCTGCAGCTGATGATCCACTCGCTCTATTCCAACAAGGAGATCTTCCTGCGCGAGCTGGTCTCCAATGCCGCCGACGCCGCCGACAAGCTGCGCTTCGAGGCGATCGCCCAGCCCGGCCTGCTCGAAGGCGACCCGAACCTGCGCATCCGCGTGGAGTTCGACAAGGACGCGCGCACCGTCAGCATCGACGACAACGGCATCGGCATGAGCCGCGAGGAGGCGATCGCCCACCTCGGCACCATCGCCAAGTCCGGCACCGCCGATTTCCTCGCGCACCTGTCCGGCGACCAGAAGAAGGACGCCAACCTGATCGGCCAGTTCGGCGTGGGCTTCTACAGCGCCTTCATCGTCGCCGACCGGGTCGACGTCTACAGCCGCCGCGCCGGCCTGCCGGCCAGCGAGGGCGTGCACTGGTCCAGCCGCGGCGAAGGCGACTTCGAGGTGGCCACCATCGACAAGCCCGAGCGCGGCACCCGCATCGTGCTGCACCTGAAGGACGGCGAGGAAGGCTTCGCGGACGGCTGGAAGCTGCGCGGCATCGTCAAGAAGTACTCCGACCACATCGCGCTGCCGATCGAGATGCACAAGGAGTTCCACGGCGAAGAGAAGGACCGCCCGGCCACGCCGGAGTGGGAGGTGGTCAACCGCGCCAGCGCGCTGTGGACCCGGCCCAAGTCCGAGATCAAGGACGAGGAATACCAGGAGTTCTACAAGCACATCGCCCACGACCCGACCAATCCGCTGGCGTGGAGCCACAACAAAGTCGAGGGCAAGCTGGAGTACACCTCGCTGCTGTTCGTGCCGGCGCGCGCGCCGTTCGACCTGTACCACCGCGACGCGGCCAAGGGCCTGAAGCTGTACGTGCAGCGCGTCTTCATCATGGACCAGGCCGACCAATTCCTGCCGCTGTACCTGCGCTTCGTCAAGGGCGTGGTCGATTCGTCGGACCTCTCGCTCAACGTCTCGCGCGAGATCCTGCAGTCCGGCCCGGTGATCGACTCGATGAAGTCGGCGCTGACCAAGCGCTCGCTGGACATGCTGGAGAAGCTGGCCAAGGACAGGCCGGAGGACTACAGGACCTTCTGGCGCAACTTCGGCCAGGTGCTCAAGGAAGGCCCGTCCGAGGACTACGCCAACCGCGAGAAGATCGCCGGTCTGCTGCGCTTCTCCTCCACCCACGACGGCTCCGGCGAGCAGAGCGTGGCGCTGGCCGACTACGTGTCGCGCCTGCGCGAAGGCCAGGACAAGCTGTACTACCTGACCGGCGAGAGCCACGCGCAGATCAAGGACAGCCCGCACCTGGAAGTGTTCCGCAAGAAGGGCATCGAGGTGCTGCTGCTGACCGACCGCATCGACGAGTGGCTGATGGGCTACCTGACCGAGTTCGACGGCAAGTCGTTCGTCGACGTGGCCCGCGGCGACCTCGACCTGGGCCAGCTGGACTCGGAAGAGGACAAGAAGGCGCAGCAAGAAGCCGCCAAGACCAAGGAAGGCCTGGCCAGCCGCCTCAAGGCGGTGCTGGGCGAGGACGTGGCCGAGGTGCGGGTCTCGCACCGGCTGACCGATTCGCCGGCGATCCTGGCCATCGGCGAACAGGACATGGGCCTGCAGATGCGCCAGATCCTGGAGGCCAGCGGCCAGACGGTGCCCGAGTCCAAGCCGGTGTTCGAGTTCAACCCGACCCATCCGCTGATCGAGAAGCTCGACGCCGAACCGGACATGGACCGCTTCGCCGACTTCAGCCGCGTGCTGTTCGACCAGGCGGCGCTGGCCGCCGGCGACAGCCTCAAGGACCCGGCCGGCTACGTGCGCCGCCTGAACAAGCTGTTGCTGCAGCTGTCGGCGTGAGCCGGCACGGGCACGCCCCGCAGCCAGGAAAGCCGGCACCCGTGCCGGCTTTTTTCTGTCCGCGTTGGATGCCTCCCGCCGGAACCGTCCTGGCGCCAAGCGGCGTGCCTTTGTGGCAGGCAGCCCGGTGCCGACAAGCGCCTGTTCCCGATGCGGCCGGCGGCCGCCTCGCCGGCGAACCCGGGGCGCCGGGAAGCGACCAACCGGCTGCCGCCGCCGACGCCACCAATTCGCGCCTACCCGCATTCGACCGCAACGCCGCCACGGAGAAGCGACGCCGCGGCCGGGCTCAGAACTTCACGCGCACGCCGAGGAAGTAGCGGCGCCCCAGCACGTCGTACAGCGACACGTCGGTGTTGGCGTCGCCGGCCAGCGCCGTGCCCAGGATCGGCGGCTGGCGGTCGCCGATGTTGTCGATGCCGCCGAAGATCTCCAGGTGCCCGTTGAGATCGTAGGAGGCGTTGGCGTCGAAGTACCACACCCGCGGCGACTCGGACACCGCCGCGGTGATGCCCGGGTACAGCTCGAACTTGTCGATCATGCGGCTCTGCAGGCGCAGCGAGAGCGGCCCGCTGCGGTAGCCGGCCGACAGGTTGAGCTTGAAGTCCGGGATCAGGAAGTTGCCGGTGCCGCCGCCGCAGCCGCCGCCCATCCTGCCGGCGCAGTCGAGCTCGCCCTCGTCGGCGATCACCTGCATCGAGCGCTCGAACAGCCAGCTCGCCAGCAGCGTCAGCGACAGCTGCGCCGGGTCGCCGCCCGGGCTCAGGGCATCCGGCAGGTCGAAGCGATAGTCGGTCTGGAAATCCAGGCCGCGCGCCTTGAGCAGGCCGATGTTCTGCAGGGTCGAGCGCACGTCGTCGATCTGCCCGTTCGGCAGGCGGACGATCGCCTGGCAGCTGGGCGAGCTGGGGTCGAGCCGGCTGAAGCAGTCGCTCAGCATCTGGTTGGCGCTGATGTTGGTGATCGCGTCCTCGACCTCAACCTCGAAGTAGTCCACCGCGAAGTTCAGTCCCTCCAGCGCGGGGATCGAGAACACGGTACCGACGGTGAAGGTCTTCGACTGCTCCTCCTTCAGCTCGGGATTGCCGCCGGTGGTGCGCTCGAATCCCACCGATCCCTGGCTGAAGGTGGGCAGGTCGGCGGCCGGCACGCCCTGGGCGATGCACAGTTGCTGCTGCGCCGCGCTCGGGTTGGCCGCGGCGATGCAGGGATCCACGCCGGCGGTGAAGCCGCGGGTCTGCGGCGAGTACAGCTCGTTCAGGCTGGGCGCGCGGATCGCCACGTTGTAGGCGCCGCGCAGGCGCATCCAGTCGCTGGGGGCCCACTCCAGGCCCAGCTTCCAGGTGTTCACTCCGCCGATCGTGGAGTAGTCCGAATAGCGGGCCGCGCCCTCGATCGCCAGGTCCTGGGCGAAGCGCGCGCCGCTCAGCAGCGGCACGCGGAACTCGGTGAACAGCTCCTTGACGCTGTAGGAGCCGGCCATCGGCGATTGCGACACCGAGCCGTAGTCGCCCGACACGTCCATCGCGCTGGGCTGGAAGTCGTAGTCGTCCTTGCGGTATTCGGCACCGAAGGCCAGCGACACCGAGCCGGCCGGCAGGTCGAACAGGGTGCCGCTCATCGAGGCGCCGGCCATCCTGCGGTCGAAGGTCTCGCGGCTGGAGCGGATCGGGGTCAGGAACGCCGCCGCCTCGCTGCTGATCGAGCCGAGGCCGAAGATGCTGGCCGGCACGCAGCCGCTGCCCTGGTTGACGCAGACCAGGTCGCCGTCGGCATCGACCGTGGCGTTGAGCGCCTGCGACAGCCGCGCCTGGTTGATCTGGCCATTGTTGGAGGTGTCGGTGCGGGTGCGCTGCTCCTGGTAGTAGGCGTCCCAGCGCCACCAGTGCCCGCCGCCCGCCTCGAACTCGCCGCGCAGGCCGCCGACCAGGTTGTAGCTGGCGCGCTCGTAGGTGTAGAAGCGCGGCCCCAGCTCGTCGGCGCGGCGCCCGGCGCCGACCACGGCGGCCACGCCGTCGCCGTCGGGATCGAAGATGTGGGCGTTGTCGGCGAAGAACTGCCGCACCGCCGGCAGCAGCACCGGGTTGGTCGCGTAGTTGGGGACCAGCAGGGTCGAGGACGCCGCTCCCGGGGTGACCGGCGTGAACGAATCCGGCGCCTGCTGGTACTCGTTGCGGTTGTTGGAGTAGTACGCCTCGCCATAGGCCTCGGTCGAGTCGGTCAGCTTGAAGCGCCCCAGCGCGGTGATCTGGGTCCGCTGCAGCGGCCGCTGCAGGTAGTTCAGGCCGGCGTAGTTGTAGGCGTCCTGCGGATTGCAGTACGGCATCGGCACGCCGTTCTCGCCGAAGCGGATCCCCGACATCGACGCGCATTCCCCGGCCGGCGTCAGGTCCACGCCGGCCAGCGAGGACAGCTGGGCGCCGCTCAGGCCGATGCGGGTGCCGGGGATCGAGCCGGAGCCGCCCGGGGTCAGCTCGCCGTTCACCGTGTCCAGCGGCACCTCGGAGAAGGCGCGGTCGGCCTGCAGCACCGGGTCGCGCTCGGTGCGGCTGATCGACAGCACCGCGTTGCCGCGCTCCTCGGCGAAATTGCCGCCGATGGTGAGGTCGTACTTGTCGTAGGCGCCGTCCCCTTCCGAGGTCTGGCCGCGGGTGTAGGCGGCTTCCAGTCCCTCGAAATCCTTCTTCAGGATGAAGTTGACCGCGCCGGCGATCGCGTCCGAGCCGTACACCGCCGATGCGCCGCCGGTGATGATCTCCACGTTCTCGATCAGCGCGTCGGGGATGCTGGCCAGGTCGACCACGCCATCGGAATTGGCCGGCATGAAGCGGCGGCCGTTGACCAGGGTCAGCGTGCGCGACGCGCCCAGGCCGCGCAGGTTCGCGGTCAGCACGCCGGAACCGCCGCCGTTGTTGACGCTGGACGTGTTGCCGGCGGCCAGCTGCGGGAATTCGTTCAGCACGTTCTCGATGGTGGCGCTGCCGGACATGCGGATGTCCTCCGCGGTCACCACCGTGGTCGGGCTCGGTGCGTTCAGGTCGCTGCGCAACAGGCGCGAGCCGGTGACCGTCACCGAATCCAGCGTGGTCGCCTGCGCGCCCTCTGCCGTCGCCTCCTGCGCCAGCGCCTGCGGGGTGCCGAAGCCGGCGGCAAGCAGCGCGACCGCGACCCCGGCCGCCAGCGGACGCAGGCGGCGCGTCGGCACTGCACCGTGGTGACACGGGGGATGGGATTTTCTGCTGGCACTCGTCATGGCGATCTCCTCGGAAACGGCGAAGCCGGTGTGGCTCGTTGAGTGGATGCGTTCCTGGAAGCCGTCCGCCTCGATGCCGGATTTCCCCGTCGCGAAAGCCACGCGACCCCGGAGGCGGACGACTGGATACGGATGCTGCGAAGAGTTCTGCGACCGGGCCGGATATTCCCGGGGTACCGCCTGCGCACTCCCATGCGCCGGGATCCATACTCGCCGCCGTACGGTCCGGAGTCTTGTTGCATTCGTGTGAATTGCGCGCGGAATACCGCACACTGCGTTTTCGCGCGGGCGTCCATGACACGTGGAGGAGTCGCAGCGGGCATGGACTGCAGATGCGCATATCCAGCGGCGGGAAAGTGCCCAGGCGATCTCCGCACCACATCCGCGGGCATCGCCAATCGGCGGCAATCCGGGATAACCATGCGGATTTGCGCACAATGCGAAAAATCGCCATGAAACCCGCGAAACTGCCTGGGGGGCGCGGATCGCGCGCCCGGACCCATGCCAGGAGAGAGACCTACATGCGCATCATCGCCATCCTGTTGCTTGCCGCCGGCCTGCTCGGCCATGCCCCGCGGGCGGCGAGCGCGCCAGCCCCGCGGGTCGTCGAGGGCGAGCACGTCCTGCACGACTTCCGCTTCAAGAGCGGTCAGAGCCTGCCCGAGCTGCGCATGCACTACCGCACGCTGGGCACGCCGCACCGCGGCGCCGGCGGCGAGATCGACAATGCGGTGCTGATCCTGCACGGCACCGGCGGCTCCGGCGCGCAGTTCCTGCGTCCGCAGTTCGCCGACGAGCTGTACGGTCCCGGACAGCCGCTGGACGTGTCGCGGTACTTCCTGATCCTGCCCGACAACATCGGCCATGGCGACTCGTCCAAGCCCAGCGACGGCCTGCGCACCGCCTTCCCCCACTACGACTACGACGACATGGTGCTGGCGCAGTACCGCCTGCTGACCGAGGGTCTGGGCATCAGCAGGCTGCGCCTGATCTTCGGCACCTCGATGGGCTGCATGCACATCTTCGTGTGGGGCCAGGCCCATCCGGATTTCGCCCGGGCGCTGATGCCGATGGCGTGCCAGGCGGTGGCGATCGCCGGGCGCAACCGCATCTGGCGCAAGGCCGCGATGGACGCCATCCGCGCCGACCCGGCATGGAACGGGGGCGACTATGCGGCGCAGCCGGCGCTGGGCCTGCGCACGGCCTCGAGCCTGTCGGTGATCGCGGGCGCGGCGCCCGAGTACCTGCAGAGCGAGTACCCCGACCGCGCATCCAGCGACGCCTACTGGCAGGAGCGCTTCGCCGCCGACATCAAGGACCGCGACGCCAACGACTTCCTCTACCAGCTGGACGCCTCGCGCGACTACGACCCGTTCCCGGGCCTGGCGAGGATCACCGCGCCGATGACCTGGATCAACTCGGCCGACGACTTCATCAACCCGCCCGAGCTGGGACTGGCCGAGAAGGCCCTGCCTTACCTGAAGAACGCGCGCTACCTCCTGATCCCGTCCTCGCCGAAGACCCGCGGGCACGGCACCCACACCTGGGCGGTGTTCTGGAAGCAGGAACTGGCCGACCTGCTGGAGCGCAGCGCCGATAGCGGCGCCGAGTGAGTGGTCCAATCCGCTCCTGTGGGAGGACTTCAGTCCGGACCGGGGACCGGCAAAGCCCGTCGGGACTGAAGTCCCTCCCACAGAAGAAGCCACAGCAGCCGGCTGTTGCCGTGGCCTGTCGCCTCATGCCTTCTGTTCTGTAGGAGCGACTCCAGTCGCGATGGGGCTTTACCGAGGTCCCTGGCAACGCCGGGCTTCATGCAGGAGGGACTTCAGTCCCGACAGGCCTTGCCGGTGAGGCCCCATCGCGACTGAAGTCGCTCCTGCGAAGTCAGGCGATGCCGGGCGATACCCACAGAAGACAGAGTCCTCGGCTCACCCGCCGGCGCGCGGGCAACCGGCAGGCACCGGACTCTCCGGATCCGGCGTCCCCACCGAGGAAACGTGGTTCAGCGCGATCACCCAGCGCCCGTCCACCTTGCGCATCAAGCGCGTGTTGATCCCGTACTGCGGATCGAGCGGCCGATCCAGCCGATAGCGGCTGACCAGCTGCGCCGCATCGTCGGCAAGCAACTCGACGCGCACGTCGTAGAAGCACAACACCCCACGCGACGCCGCCGAATCGCCGTAGTCGCGCACGTAGTGGTCGAGCGTCCCCTGCCAGTCCTTCTGGAAGCGCCCGCGCGAGACGAACACCACCCCGGGATCGAGGAACCCCCGCATGTAGCCACGGTAGTCGCCGCGGTTCCATGCCCGCTGCATGTCCGCGACGACCTCGCGGATCGCCGCCTCCTCGGACGCCGCATCCGCCACGCCGCCACGCGCCGCCAGCGGCGCGGCGGCCATGGCGCAGAAGCCCAGCGCCAGCGCCCGCGCCCGCGCGCCAATGCCCAATGCGCTCATTCCGCCGCGCCCGGCTTGCGCTTCTGCGCGGCGATGAACAGCCGCATCTGTTCCTGCAGCACCGGCAACGGCACCGAGCCCAGGTCCAGCAGCGCGTCGTGGAACGGCCGCTGGTCGAACGCCGCGCCCAGCTCGCGCTCGGCCTCCGCGCGCAGGTCGCGGATGGTCAGGTAGCCCAGGTAGTAGGCCAGCGCCTGGCCCGGCCAGGCGATGTAGCGGTCCACCTCGGTCTCGATGTCGTGCTGCGCCAGCGCGGTATGGCTGGCCAGGTAGTCGATGGCCTGCTGCCGCGTCCAGCCGTACTCGTGCAATCCGGTGTCGATCACCAGCCGCGCCGCGCGCCACATCTCGAAGGTCAGCCGGCCGAAATCCTCGTAGGGCGTCTCGTAGATGCCCATCTCCGTGCCCAGCCATTCGCTGTACAGTCCCCAGCCCTCGCCGTAGCCGGAGAAATAGGTCTGGCGGCGGAAGTCGGGCCGATCCGGGCCTTCCAGCGCGACCGCGGCCTGGTGGCTGTGGCCGGGCACGCACTCGTGCAGGGTCAGCGCGGCCAGGTTGTAGAGCGGCCGCGACGGCAGCTGGTAGGTGTTCATCAGGCAGCTGTCCAGGCCGCCGCGCCCGGAGGTGTAGATCGGCGCCACGTCGTCGGGCACCGGCAGGATCGTGAAGCGGTAGCGCGGCAGCGTGTTGAACACGTGCTTGAGCTGGCCGTCGGCGCGCTTGGCCACGTAGGCCGAATACGCGATCAGCTCGCGCGGGGTCCTGGCATAGAACTGCGGGTCGGTGCGCAGGAACTCCAGGAAGTCGGCGAAGCTGCCCTTGAATCCCGCGCGCGCCATCACCGCGCGCATTTCCGCCGAAATGCGCTCGACGTGCTCGAGGCCCTGCTCGTGGATCTCCTTCGGCTCCAGCTCCAGCGTGGTGAACTCGCGGATCTGCGAACGGTAGAAGGCCGGCCCGTCCGGCAGGTCGCGCGCGGCGATGCTGGTGCGGGTGCGCGGCAGGTACTCCTCGCGCATGAACTTCAGCAGCTTGGCGTAGGCCGGCGCGACCTGTGCGCGCACCACCTGCGCGGCCTCGGCCTGCAGCGCCTGGCGGTTGGCCTCGGGAATGCCGGCGGGCAGCGCCGCGAACGTGGCCAGGAACGGGTTAGCGGGGCCGTCCACCGTGTAGGGCTCGATGGTCTTGTCGCGGCCCTCGACCGAGCTGCGCGGCACCGAGTAGCCGCGCGCCAGGCCGGCGCGCATGTTGGCGATGTTCTCGTCGAAATAGCGCGGGAGCTCGCGCAGGCGGGCCAGCAGGGCGCGGTACTGCGCCTCGGTGCGGTAGGGCTGGCGCGGGTTCAGTCCGCCCCAGAAGAAGGTGTCGCTGTTGAACGGCGCCTCGTAGGTGCGGTAGCGCACGCGGTCGAGGTTGGCCTGCAGCGAGGTGCGGAATACCGCCGCGTTGATCCGTTCCTCGTTGGGCAGCGCCGCCAGCGGGATCGCGTCGAGCTCGTGCAGCGCCTTCTCCCAGTACCGGCCGCGCCGCGCGTAGGCCTCGGCGGTCACGCTCTGCAGGTGCTCGCCGGGCACCCAGCGGCCGTCCTCGTGGACGTTGGCGTACTCGGCCTGCCGCCATTTCCATTCGGCATCGTAGAGCGCGCGCAGGCGCGCGGCCGCCTCGGCCTCGACCACGGGCTCGGCGGACGCCGGCGCGGCAGCGGCGGGAACGGCACAGAACAGCGCCAGCGACACGGCGGACAGGAGCAGGCGAGCAGGTTTCATCGATGGACCTCCGGGGGTGAAAACGGCAGGAACCGCCGCCGCTGCGGCGGCTGCGCGACCCTGGCATGCTGCGCCCCGCGCCGGCGCGCGTCTGCGCCGATCGCCCCGGCTCCGGTGCGGATAGCCGCACAAGCCCGGGGGCCTGGGGCGCCACGCCCGCGGTCTACGCCAGCAGCCAGCAGCCGAACGCCGGCCCGGCCGAATAGCCGGTTTCCGGTTCGATCCGGATGACCAGCCTGGCGCGTCCGGCCAACGCCGCCGGCAGCGGGTAGTCGACGTCGACGAAGTCCAGGCCGCGATCGCCATCCAGGCGTTCGTCGGCCACCAGCACGCCGTCGGCCAGGATCCGGAACCGGCGCCGGGTCTCGTCGCCCCAGTAGCGCAACCGCAGCTGCCGCGCCTGCGCCGCGTTGGCCAGGGTGAACTCGATGAACCCGCCGGTGCGCGCGTCGCGCCCGGAGCGGCGCCGGTAGCTGACGTCGTAGGAGCTGTCGGCCTTCAGTCCGTGCGCCTTCTCCGACTCGGCATCGCCCAGCGCGACCCGGTCCAGCGCCTGCGCATCGAGCGCCGCCTGGCGCTGCCGCGCCTGCTGCAGCCTGGCCTGCTCGCGTTGCCAGCCGGCCGGGTCCAGGCGCTGCACATAGGGGGCGCTGCGCCGGTCGAACTGCGCGTAGAACGGGCTGAAGCGCCAGCTCCGTGCGTCGGCGTCGGCGCCGGCGCCGCGATATTCGTAGCTCGCGCCACCGGCCAGCGCGTGGAAATGCTCGAGCGGATCGCCGGCGTCGATCAGCACCGGCACCTCGCCCTGCCAGGGCGACTGCGCATCGCCGAGGTCGGCCGCCAGCACCAGCGGCCCGTGCAGCACCGACACCCAGCTCGGATCGTCGTTGCTGGCTTCCAGGCGCAGTACCGGCGGAATCACCAGGCGCACGCTGTCGCCTTCGCGCCAGCGGCGCCGCACGCGCAGGTATCCGTCCTGCGGCGCCAGCGCCAGCGCCTTGCCGTTCAGCTCGATGGCGTAGTCGCCCGCCCAGCTCGGCAGGCGCAGCGCCAGGGTGCGCTTGCCGGGCGCCGCCGCGGTCACCTCCACCCGGCTCTCGCCGCCCAGCGGCATGTCGCTGCTCAGCGCCAGTCCCATGCCGGCGGCATCGCGCACCGTCGAGGGCACGTACAGGTTGACGTAGACGGTGTCCTGGTCGTGCCACCAGATCGAATCGCCGAACTGCGCATGCGCCTCCATGCCGCTACCGACGCAGCACCAGAAATCGTCGAACGGCCTGGACCAGCCGCGCGCCTCGCCGGCCAGCAGCGGCGTCATGTAGGTGAACATGCCGGTCCGCGGATGCTGCTGCGCCATCACGTGGTTGAGCAGCGTGCGCTCGTAGTAGTCGAAATAGCTCGCCTGCGGCGACCAGCCGTACAGGTGGCGGGTCAGCTTGAGCATGTTGTAGCTGGCGCAGTGCTCGCAGGTCTGCTCGGTCAGGAAGCGCGAGATGCTGTCCGGCCGCTGGAAGTACTCGCGGTCGCCGTTGCCGCCGATCACGTAGGTGTGGTGCGCGGTGACGGTGTTCCAGAAGAAGCGCGCGGCGGCGCCGTTGTCGTCGCCGCCGGCCACCTCGTATTCGCGCGCCAGGCCGATCAATTTGGGGATGTTGGTGTTGGAGTGCCGGTGCATCAGCTCGTCGCGCTGGGCGACCAGCGGGTCGAGCACCGCATGGTGGTGCAGGCGCCGGGCGACCCGCAGCCAGCGCGCATCGCCGGTGCGCGCGTGCAGTTCGACGAACGATTCGTTGAGCCCGCCGAATTCGCACGACAGCAGGGTCTGCATCTGCGCATCGTCGAGTCCGGCGAATACCCCGTCCAGGTAGCCGCCCAGCGCCACCGCCACCTGCAGCGCCTGCGCGTCGTCGCAGTGGCGGTGCGCGTCGAGCAGGCCGGCGAACAGCTTGTGCCAGGTGTACAGCGGCGCCCAGCTGCCGTTGAGGTAGAACGGCAGCGCCTCGATGTCGCCGCGCGCGACCTCGTCGAACACCACCCGCCCGCCCTCGATCCGGCCCTGCTTGTCCTTGCGGGTGAAGCCGGCCACGTAGCCGTCGCCGGCACGCGCCTGGCAGGCGGCCAGTTCGGCGACGATGTAGCGGGCACGCTCCCGGCATTCGGCATCGCCGGTCTGGGCATGCATCAGCGCCAGCGCGCTGAGGTAGTGGCCGAGCGTGTGCCCGGCGATGGTGTCCGACTCCCAGCCGCCGTAGACCTCGGCCTTGGGCTGCAGCCCGGCGTACTGCCGGAAGTTGTGCAACAGGCGGTCCGGCTGCAGCTGCATCAGGTAGCGGCGGTTGACCTGCAGCGCGTCGGCGAACGGCGACGGGGCCAGCCGCACCTGCGCCAGCGGCACCGCCTTCAGCGTGCCCGGCGCGGCCGCCAGCGCCTCCTGCGGAAAGCGCAGGAAGCCCGCGGCCACCGCCAGCGCGCTCCATGCCATGAAGCGCCGGCGCGACAGCGCCGCTCCCGCCGGCTCCACGGCCATGTCCTTCTCGATCTGCATCAACTGCTTCCTCCCGTATTGCGTTGTGCCCGGCCCTTGCCGGGGAGCCTGCGCAGGACGGCTCCCCGCCTCCGCGCGAACCGCGGGCCGGCGATCCCCGGCCCGCGCCACCCTCAGAACCTGACCGTCACCCGGCCCCAGTAGAAGCGGCCGAGCACGTCGTAGGTGGCCACGTCGGTGTTGCCGTTGCCGCCGTTGTTGGCGTAGTACAGCGGCGGCTGCTTGTTGGCGACGTTGTCCACGCCCAGCTCCAGGCGGGCGTGCCACGGCGCGAACTCGTAGCCGGCCTGCAGGTTGTGGTAGACGTAGGAACCGACCTTGAGCACCACCCCGGCCTGGTCGTAGTCGGCAGACAGCCCCTGGTCCAGGTCGGTGCTGCCGATCTCGGTCTTGCCGACGTAGCGCACGCGCCAGGAGGCGCTCCAGTCGCCCAGGTTCCAGCCGAGCGTGCCCAGCGCGCGCCAGCGCGGGAAGTTGCCGTAGGCGTAGGTGTACTTGCCGGCGTTGTGGATCGTCACCGTGCTCGGGTCGGTGGTGTCCGGCAGGATGTCGTAGCGGGTCACGTAGGTGCCGTTGAGGCCGGCGTTGAAGTTGCCCCACGCGGTTTCCGGCAGGCGGTAGGTCAGGTTGAAGTCGACCCCGCGGGCCCACAGCTTGCCGAGGTTGACGGTGGGTTCGGCCACGTAGTTGATGGTGCCGTTGCCGTTGCGGTGGATCAGCGCGCAGAACGCGCTCGAGGGATTGGCGTAGCACTGGTTGAGCACGGTCTGCGCCGACACCGTGGTGATGGTGTCCTCCAGGTCGATGCGCCACCAGTCCGCGCTCAGCGACAGGCCCTCGACCCATTCCGGATCGTAGACCAGGCCCACGTCGTAGGACTTGCCGGTCTCCGGCTTGAGCTGGTAGCCGGCCACCACCGCGCCGGAGGCCTTGCCGGAGATCTGGCCGTCGGCCTGGTGGTAGCTGCCGTCGGTGGGCACGTTGGCGCAGGCGACGTCGTTGCCGCCGGTATAGCCGTTGCAGGGATCGTTGACCGTCGCCGCGTCGCCGACCACGCCCGAGTACAGCTCGCTGATGTTGGGCGCGCGGAACACCTGCGAGACGGTGCCGCGGACCAGCAGGTTCTCGATCGGGCGGTACTCCAGCGACAGCTTGCTGTTGGTCTTGCTGCCGACCGAGCTGTAGTCGGAAAAGCGCGTACCGACGCTGACGTTGAGCGCGTTGATGCCCGGCAGGTCCTTCAGCAGCGGGAACAGCGCCTCGGCGTAGGCCTCCTTGACGTTGAAGCTGCCGCTGAGCACGGTGGCGCAGTACTCGATCACCCCGCACAGCCCGTTCTCGTCGCCGGTCCACAACGGATCGGCGTGGGTGGTGGTGTCCTCCTTGCGGTAGGAGACGCCGGCGGCGAGGCTGGCGGTGCCGGCCGGCAGCTCGAACAGGTTGCCGTTGGCATTGGCCTCGAACTGCTTGACCGTGTAGATGCTGGTCACGATCGGGTTGACGATCATCGGCTCCAGCGCCGCCAGGTTGGAGGCGTCGTTGAGGTTGAAGATGTTGACCGGGGTACAGCCGGCGATCGCATTGCCGGCGCTGCCGCACTTGACGGCGCCGTCGCCGTCCAGGAACGACGGGCCGATCGCCTGGTTGAACTGCTCGTAGTCGAGGAAGCCGTAGTTGATCGACTTCTGCTTGACCCGGCCGTAGTTGAAGCTGGCGTCCCACTGCCAGGAACTGTCGCCGAAGCCGCCGCGCAGGCCCGGGCTGATCTGGAAGTTGTAGGTGTTGTACTGGTAGCGGCGGTTGCCGAGCACCGTGGCGCGCGAGTTCAGGTCGTTGTAGGAGGTTCCGGTGCTGCGGTCGGTGCCGAAGTTGATGCCGTAGGGGTTGTAGTAGCTGTCGGCCGAGACCAGGAAGTTGTCGCCGTTGGCGAAGATCGGGATCGGCGCGATGACCGAGGCCGACTCGGTCTTGCTGAACCAGCTGTTGAGATAGGCCTCGACGTTGTCGCTGACGCGGTAGCTGCCCAGCACGAACGCGTTGCTGCGCTTCTGCGGCGTCTGCATCAGATTGTACGGCTGGTAGTTGTACGAGTCGCTGGCGGCGTCGTAGCAGTGGAAGTCGCCCGGACCGGCGGCGCCGCTGACGCCGCCGTTGAGGGTGACCCGCGAGCAGCCGTTGGCCGCCGCCAGCGCCGCCGACTCGGCCGAGCCGTCGTTGAAGTTGACCGAGCCGGACGGCGTGGCCGAGGAGCCCTGCTTCACCGCCTGGCCGTCGATCAGGTACAGCGCGTCCCTGGAATAGCCGCGGGCGCCGGCCGAGACCGCGTCCAGGTTGTGGTACGACAGGCCGCCGACCAGGCTGCCGCGGTCCCACGCCTTGCCGGCGGTGAGCGAGAAGTTGCGACGGTTGCCGTCGCCCTCGCTGGTGGTGCCGAAGTCGCTGCTGAACTGCACGCCCTCGAAGCGGTCGCGCAGGATGAAGTTGACCACGCCGCCGATCGCGTCGGAGCCGTACACCGCCGAGGCGCCGTCGCTGAGCACCTCGATGCGCTCGATCATCGTCGCCGGGATCGCGTTGACGTCGTTGTAGGCCAGGCGCGTGCCGTTCACCAGCACCAGCGTGCGCTTGTCGCCCAGGCCGCGCAGCGAGATGGTGGAGGCGCCGGTGCCGCCGCCATTGTTGGTATTGGGATTGGTGGCGTTGCCGGCGATCGACGGCAGCTCCTGCAGCAGGTCGCCGACGGTGGCCTTGCCGGTGGCGGCGATCTGCTCCTGGCTGACGGTGACCACGGGATTGGCGGTCTCGGTATCGACGCGGCGCAGGCGCGAGCCGGTGACGACCACGCTGTCGAGCGTGTGGGGGGCGTCGGCGGAAGCGGTCGCCGCGGCCTCCTGCGCC
>DNXT01000185.1 GCA_003505795.1 Lysobacteraceae bacterium
TTCCCTACACGACGCTCTTCCGATCTGCCGGCGCAGGCCGGCGATGCCGCCGCGTTCGCCGCCGGCCTACGCGAGCATCCGTGGCTGATCGGCTGGCGCAGCGTGGACAGCGAGACGCTCGGCCCGGCGACGGTGGCGTTGCAGGGCCGCCTGCCGGCCGGCTTCGCCGGCACGCTGTACCGCAACGGCCCGGCCTGGACCGAGCGCGCCGGCTTCCGCTACGACCACTGGTTCGACGGCGACGGCATGGTGCACGGCTGGCGCTTCGGCGGCGACGGCACCCTGACCCACCGCGCGCGCATGGTCGCCACGCCGAAGTTCGTGCGCGAGCAGAAGGCCGGCCGCTTCCTGTACCCGGCCGCCGGCACCGTGGTGCCGGACATGCAGCCGGTGCGCAACAACGACGACGCCAACGCCGCCAACACCTCGGTGACCACGATCAACGGGCGCCTGTTCGCGCTGTGCGAGGCCGGTTCGGCGTTCGAGCTGGATCCCGACCAGCTCGGCACGCTCGGCCCGGTGACCTGGCGCCCGGACCTGGCCGCGGTGCCGTTCTCCGCGCATCCGCTGGCCGACCGCGACGGCAGCGTGTGGAACTTTGGTTCGATCGGCCTGATCGGCGGTACCGGCCTGATGATCTGGCAGCTCGGCGCGGACGCCACGCTGCGCCGGGCCCAGGTGCTGGAGACGCCGGTGCAGGGCTATCTGCACAGCTTCGCGATGACCGACCGCCACCTGGTGTTCGTGCTGCTGCCGTTCCGCTACGCCGGCAGCGGCGCGTTCTTCGAGCGCCTGCGCTTCACCCCGGACGCGCCGTGCCGGATCGCGGTGGTGGCCAAGGACGCGCTGGACGCGCCACGCTGGTTCGAGGCCGACTTCGCCGCGGTCTACCACTTCGCCGACGCCTACGAGCGCGGCGGCGAGGTCGTGGTCCGCGCGGTGCAGCACACCGACCTCGACGAAGCGCGCTCGCCGATGCGCGCGGCGATGCACGGCAGCGGCGATGCGCACAACTCGCAGGCGCGCGTGCGCACGCTGCACCTGGACCTGCGCGGCGGCGGCGCACGCTGGCGCGACCACGACGTGGCCGGCATCGAGTTCCCGCTGTTCGATCCGCGCACGCCGGGCGACCGCGGCGCACGCCTGTATGCCCCCTGCATCGACGGACGCCACGACACGCCGTACTTCAATGCGGTGGCCGCGCACGACCTGGAACGCGGCCGCCGGCAGGTGCACCGCTACGGCAGCGGCATCATGGCCGAGGAGCACGTGTTCGTGCCGCGGCCGGGCAGCCACCGTCCCGATGACGGCTGGCTGGTCGGCACGCTGCTGGACGTGGAAAGGCACCGCAGCGGCATCGCGGTGCTCGACGCGCGCCATGTCGGCGATGGCCCGCTGGCGACCGCCTGGCTGCCGTATGCGGTGCCGCTCGGCTTCCACGGCCATTTCGCCAGCGCCTGATCCTCCGGAGTCCGCCATGTCCATGCTCTCGCCCGACCTCCCGTTCCTGCTGCTCAACCTGGCCTGGGGCGGCTACGAAATCCTGATCGGCCACCGCCGCCGTGCCCACGACGGCGCACGCGACCGCGGCACCCTGAAGCTGCTGTGGCGCGTGCTGTACGGCGTGGTCGCGCTCGGCGTCGCCGCCGCGGTGCTCGGCATCGGCCGGCTACCGGCACACCTGCTCGAACCGCTGCGCTGGACCGGCTGCGCGCTGATCGGCGGCGGCCTGGCGCTGCGGCTGTGGGCGATCCATGTGCTCGACCGCTGGTTCACCGTCGACGTGACCATCCAGGAAGGCCACCAGCTGATCCAGCACGGCCCCTACCGCTGGCTGTGCCACCCGTCCTACACCGGCGCGCTGCTGGCGTTCTGCGGGCTGGCGGTCGGGCTCGGCAACGCCTTGTCGGTGCTGCTGATCGTGCCGGCGGCGACCGGGGCGTTCCTGCGGCGCATCCGGGTGGAAGAGAGCGCCCTGCGCGAGGCCTTCGGCGACGCCTACGTGCGCTACGTCGCCCGGCGCTGGCGGCTGTTGCCGTGGCTGTGGTGACGACACCCGGCACGATTGGTATTACCAATACTCGCGCGCACGCCATCTCAGACCAAAGTACTGATTGACCCGATCAGCCAGGCCGGCTGTAATTCGCGGCTAATGGTCGCACCAACCCAATATTGGTATGACCATTATCTCGGCGGGGCATCCGGATGGGGGAGCCTCGTCCCCGCAATCCAGCGCCGGCCACGCTGCCGTCGCCCTGTACTGGGAGTGGCACATGCAGGCCTGGGAACAACTCTACGATCCGGCCGGCAACCTCTGGTTGTCGAGCCTGGTCGCGCTGTTGCCGATCGCGTTCTTCTTCGTCGCCCTGGCCGTGCTGCGGATGAAGGGCTGGCTCGCCGGCACGCTGACGGTGGCGATCGCGCTGGCGGTGGCGCTGCTGTTCTACCGGATGCCGGTCGAGCGCGCGCTGGCCTCGGGCCTGTACGGCTTCTTCTACGGGCTGTGGCCGATCGCCTGGATCATCATCGGCGCGGTGTTCCTGTACAAGATCTCGGTCAAGACCGGCCAGTTCGACGTCATCCGCGCCTCGATCCTGTCGGTGACCGAGGACCAGCGCCTGCAGATGCTGATGGTCGGCTTCGCCTTCGGCGCGTTCCTGGAGGGCGCGGCCGGGTTCGGCGCGCCGGTGGCGATCACCGCGGCGCTGCTGGTCGGGCTCGGCTTCAAGCCGCTGTATGCGGCCGGCCTGTGCCTGATCGTCAACACCGCGCCGGTCGCGTTCGGCGCGATGGGCATCCCAATCATCGTCGCCGGCCAGGTCACCGGGCTGGACGCCTTCGAGATCGGCCAGATGGCCGGCCGCCAGTTGCCGTTCCTGACCATCATCGTGCTGTTCTGGATCATGGCGATCATGGACGGCTGGCGCGGCGTCAAGGAGACCTGGCCGGCGGTGCTGGTGGCCGGCGGCTCGTTCGCGATCGCCCAGTACCTGACCTCCAACTTCGTCGGCCCGGAGCTGCCGGACATCACCGCCTCGCTGGCCTCGCTGGTGTGCCTGACCCTGTTCCTGCGCAGGTGGAAGCCGAGGCGGATCTTCCGCTTCGCCGACGGCGAGGCCCGCGCCGATGCCGCGGTGGAGGCGCAGGCGCAGCGCCGCTACGGGTTCGGCCAGATCGCCAAGGCCTGGTCGCCGTTCCTGATCCTGACCGCGATGGTCACGCTGTGGAGCATCAAGCCGTTCAAGAGCCTGTTCGCCGCCGGCGGTGCGCTCGAGGCCTGGGTGCTGAAGCTGCACGTGCCGTTCCTGGACGCGCTGGTGCAGAAGATGCCGCCGATCGTGGCCCAGCCCACCGCCTACGAGGCGGTCTACAAGTTCGACTGGTTCTCGGCCACCGGCACCGCGATCGTCCTCGCCGCGCTGATCTCGATCGTGCTGCTGAAGATGAAGCCGCGCGCCGCGATCGCCACCTTCGGCGAGACGCTGAAGGAGCTGCGCACGCCGATCTACTCGATCGGCATGGTGCTGGCGTTCGCCTTCATCGCCAACTACTCCGGGCTGTCGGCGACGCTGGCGCTGGCACTGGCCCACACCGGCCGCGCGTTCACCTTCTTCTCGCCGTTCCTGGGCTGGCTGGGCGTGTTCCTGACCGGCTCGGACACCTCCTCCAACGCGCTGTTCTCGGCGCTGCAGGCCACCACCGCGCAGCAGATCGGCGTGTCCGACGTGCTGCTGGTGGCGGCCAACACCACCGGCGGCGTCACCGGCAAGATGATCTCGCCGCAGTCGATCGCGATCGCCTGCGCGGCGGCCGGCCTGGCCGGCAAGGAGTCGGACCTGTTCCGCTTCACCGTCAGGCACAGCCTGGTGTTCTGCGCGATGATCGGCGTGATCACCACGCTGCAGGCCTACCTGCTGACCTGGATGATTCCCTGAGTCGATGGCGATGCACACTGCGACATTAACGGCCCTGCCGGTCGCGCCGGCAGCACGCGACAATGGCGGCATGAAGCCGATCCGCCTGTCCGACCGCGTCGCCGAGCAACTGCGCGACCTCATCAACGAACGCCGGCTGCAGCCCGGCGACCGCCTGCCGGCCGAGCGCGCCCTGGCGCTGGAACTGGGGATCTCGCGCACCGCGCTGCGCGAGGCCATCGCCCAGCTCGCCAGCCAGGGCCTGCTGCGCGCCCGCGTCGGCGGCGGCACCTACGTGCAGGGGCCGCCGCCGCCGGAGCGGATGGTGGTGGAGCCGCTGCTGCCGTACCTGCCGCTGTTCCAGGGCGATCCGGAGTACCGCTTCGACGTGCTGGAGATCCGCCATGCGCTGGAAGGCGCCACCGCCTGGCACGCGGCGCAGCGCGCCACCGACCCCGACCGCGCGCGCATCCGCGAGGCGTTCGAGGCGATGATGGCCGCGCACGGCAAGCACGACCCGGCCGGCGAGGCGCGCGCCGACGCGGCCTTCCACCTGTCCATCGCCGAGGCCTCGCACAACCTGATCCTGCTGCAGGTGATGCGCGGGCTGTTCGAGCTGCTGCAGTCCAACATCTCGCAGAACCGCGAGAAGCTGTACACCTCACCGCGCACCTTCGAGCCGCTGTCGGTGCAGCACCGCGAGATGATGGAGGCGGTGCTGGCCGGCGACCCGGAACGCGCGCGCAACGCCGCGCAGGACCATCTCGAATTCGTGCACAGTTCGCTCAGGACCATCGACGAGGACGAGGCGCGCCGCGCGCGCGCCTCGCGCCTGCCCCCGCATCCGCGCCGACCATGATCATTTCCGCCTCCACCGACTACCGCGCCGCCGCGCAACGGCGGCTGCCGCCGTTCCTGTTCCACTACATCGACGGCGGCGCCTACGCCGAGCACACGCTGCGGCGCAACGTCGCCGACCTGGCCGACATCGCCCTGCGCCAGCGCATCCTGCGCAACATGGCCGACCTGAGCCTGCAGACCGAGCTGTTCGGCCAGACCCTGGCGATGCCGGTGGCGCTGGCCCCGGTCGGCCTGACCGGGATGTACGCGCGCCGCGGCGAAGTGCAGGCGGCGCGCGCGGCCGCGGCCAGGGGCATTCCGTTCACGCTGTCGACGGTGTCGGTGTGCCCGATCGAGGAAGTGGCGCCGGCGATCGAGCGGCCGATGTGGTTCCAGCTGTACGTGCTCAAGGACCGCGGCTTCATGAAGAATGCGCTGGAGCGCGCCCGCGCCGCCGGGGTGACCACGCTGGTGTTCACCGTCGACATGCCGACGCCGGGCGCGCGCTACCGCGATGCGCATTCGGGCATGAGCGGGCCGCACGCGCCGCTGCGGCGGATGCTGCAGGCCGCGACGCATCCGCGCTGGGCCTGGGACGTGGGCCTGCGCGGGCGTCCGCACGACCTGGGCAACATCTCCGCCTACCGCGGCCACCCGACCGGCCTGGCCGACTACATCGGCTGGCTGGCGGCCAACTTCGATCCGTCGATCTCGTGGAAGGACCTGGAATGGATCCGCGAGTTCTGGACCGGGCCGATGGTGATAAAAGGCATCCTCGATCCGCACGACGCGCGCGACGCGGTGCGCTTCGGCGCCGACGGCATCGTCGTCTCCAACCACGGCGGGCGCCAGCTCGACGGCGTGCTGTCCAGCGCGCGCGCGTTGCCGGCGATCGCCGACGCGGTCAGGGGCGAGCTGAAGATCCTGGCCGATTCCGGCATCCGCAGCGGCCTGGACGTGGTGCGCATGCTCGCGCTCGGCGCCGACGGCGTGCTGCTCGGCCGCGCCTTCGTCTACGCTCTGGCTGCCGCCGGCCAGGCCGGGGTGGAGAACCTGCTGGACCTGATCGAAAAGGAGATGCGGGTGGCGATGACCTTGACCGGTGCCCGCTCGATCGGCGAGATCGACCGCGACTCGCTGGCCGAGATCACCCGCGCCTCGATGGTGTCGCCGTAAGGAGAACACGATGAACGCCTCAGCCACCGCCTCCGACGACCTGCTGCGCCAGCTGCGCGCGGTGGTCGGCGCATCGCACCTGCTCACCGGCGACAAGGCCACGCGGCGCTTCCGCAAGGGCTACCGGTTCGGCGACGGCAAGGTACTGGCGGTGGCGCGGCCGGGCACGCTGCTGGAGCTTTGGAAGCTGCTGGAGGCGGTGGTCGCGGCCGGCCGCATCGTCCTCCTGCAGGCGGCCAACACCGGCCTGACCGGCGGCTCCACCCCCGACGGCGACGACTACGACCGCGAGATCGTGCTGATCAGCACGCTGCGCCTGACCGGGATGCAGCTGATCCACGACGGCCGCCAGGTGGTATGCCTGCCCGGCGCCACCCTGGACCGGCTGGAACAGCGGCTGCGGCCGCTCAAGCGCGAGCCGCATTCGGTGATCGGCTCCTCGTGCATCGGCGCCTCGGTGCTCGGCGGCATCTGCAACAACTCCGGCGGCGCGCTGGTGCGGCGCGGCCCGGCCTACACCCAGCTGGCATTGTTCGCGCAGCTCGGCGAGGACGGCGTGCTGCGGCTGGTCAACCACCTGGGCATCGCGCTGGGCGACAGTCCCGAGCAGATCCTCACCCGCCTGCAGGCCGGCGACTACGGCGAGGCCGACATCGTCGACGACCCGGCGCTGGCCGCGTCCGACCCGCTGTACGCGCAGCACGTGCGCGACGTCGACGCGCCCACGCCGGCGCGCTTCAACGCCGACCCGGCGCGCCACTACGAGGCCTCCGGCTCGGCCGGGCGCCTGTGCGTGTTCGCGGTGCGGCTGGACACCTTCCCGCGCGAGGACAGCACGGTCTTCTACATCGGCAGCAACGACCCGGGCGACCTCACCGCGATCCGGCGCGAACTGCTCACCGCGCTGGCCGAGCTGCCGATCGCCGGCGAGTACATCCACCGCGACGCCTACGACATCGGCGAGAAGTACGGCAAGGACACCTTCCTGCTGATCGACAAGCTCGGCACCGACACGGTGCCGAAGGCGTTCGCGCTGAAGAGCCGGATCGACGGCTTCTTCGAGTCGTTCGGCCTGCGCGGGGCCAGCGACCGGCTGATCCAGGGGCTGATGAACCTGCTGCCCAGCCACCTGCCGGCGCGCATGCGCGAGTTCCGCCGGCGCTACGAGCACCACCTGCTGCTGCGCGTGGCGCGCCGCGATGCGACGCAGACCGATTTCTTCCTCAAGCAGCACTTCGCCGCCAGCGCCACCGGCGGCTACTTCCAGTGCGACGAGGACGAGGGCCGCAAGGCGTTCCTGCACCGCTTCGCGGTGGCCGGCGCGGCGGTGCGCTACCGCGAGGTCCACCGCGCCGAGGTCGAGGACATCGTCGCGCTCGACGTGGCGCTGCGCCGCAACGACCGCCACTGGGTGGAGACGCTGCCGGCCGGCATCGAGGACACGCTGGTGGCCAAGCTGTACTACGGGCACTTCTTCTGCCACGTGTTCCACCAGGACTACATCGTCCGCAAGGGCCACGACCCGCTGGCGATCGAGCACGCGATGTGGGGACTGCTCGACCAGCGCGGCGCCGAGTACCCGGCCGAGCACAACGTCGGCCACCTGTACCGGGCCAAGCCGGCGCTGGAGGCGTTCTACCGCCGGCTCGACCCGACCAACAGCTTCAACCCGGGCATCGGCCAGACCTCCAAGCAGAAGCACTGGGGAGCGGACTGCTGCGGGCCCTGAGCCGGCCGTTGTCCGCCCTGTTGCCGACGTTTGGTAGGAGCGACTTCAGTCGCGATGAGGCCTTACCGGGAAAGCTCCATCGCGACTGAAGTCGCTCCTGCAAGAAAGCGGAAAGCGGAAAGCCGTGGCGCCGGCGGCTGGCTCCGCCGGTGTGGGAGAGGCTTCAGCCGCGACCGGGGACTTGCAGGAGAACCTGCCGGACTGCGTCGCTCCCGGCAGTTCCTCATCCGGGCAACCGCTGCTGCAGCTGTGCGATGCCCTCCCAGGGGTCGGCCTTGAGCCGCCTGGCGCGCGCCAGCGCCTTGTCCGGGCTGAACGCCCGCGGCGATGCGATCCGGCCCAGTTCCTCCCAGCGCAGCGGCACCGCCACCGCCACCGGTTCGCGCGCCCGCAGCGACCATGAGCACACGCTGGTGTTGCCGCGGCCGTTGCGCAGCCAGTCGACGAAGATCACGCCGCGGCGCCTGGCCTTGCTCATCGTCGCCACGTAGCGGTCCGGCGCGTGCGCGGCCAGTGCCTGGGCGAAGGCTTCGCAGAAGTCGCGCGCCTGGTCCCAGTCCGGTCCCGGCGCGATCGGCACCACCACGTGCAGGCCCTTGCCGCCGGACAGGCGCACGAAGCTTTCCAGCGCCGCCTCGCGCAGCCGCTCGCGGATGTCACGCGCGGCCGCCTTGACCTGGTTCCAGGCCACGCCCTCGCCCGGGTCCAGGTCGAACACCAGCCGGTCCGGGCGTTCGGGCGCATCGACGGTGGCGCCCCAGGGATGCAGCTCCAGCGTGTTCATCTGCACCAGCTCGAGCAGCCCGGCGCTGTCCTCGATGTAGAGGTAGTCCTCGACCCCGCTCTTCTGCCGCAGCGCCACCGCACGCACGTGGCCGCCCAGCGCGCGGCCCTGGTGCTTCTGGAAGAAGCATTCGCCGCCGACGCCGTCGGGACAGCGCAGCAGCGACAGCGGCCGCCGCACCACCTCCGGCAGCAGCCACGGCGCGATCGCGCGGTAGTAGTCGGCGACCTCGCCCTTGGTCAGCTTCGACTGCGGGAACACCACCCGCTCGGGATGGGTGATCTTCACCTCGGACACCGACGCCGACGCCACCGCCGCGCGCGTGCGCCGGGGTGGCGCCGGCGCCGTGTCCGTTGCCGCGGCCACGTCGCGCAGCGGCTTGTCCTCGCGCAGGCGCTTGAAGCCGGCCTGGCGCAGCAGGCCCTCCTTGGCCCAGCCGCGGAACGCGACCTCGGCCACCAGCTGCGGCTCGACCCAGTGCACGCTGCGCCGCGGGAACGGCACGTGCACCGGCAGCTCGACCGCGGCCCCGGCAGTGGCCCTGGCCTGCAGCATCTGCGTGATCCGCTTCAGCGCCGCGTCGTCGAAGCCGGTGCCGACCCGGCCGACGTACTGGTAGCCGTCCGCGGCCGGCCGCGCCAGCAGCAGCGAGCCGAAGCCGCTGCGCGCGCCCTTCGGGTCGGTGTAGCCGACGATCACGAACTCGTCGGTGTTCTCGTGCTTGATCTTGAGCCAGTCCGGCGAGCGCGCGTTGACGTAGTGCGCATCCACGCGCTTGCTGACGATGCCCTCGAAGCCCTTGGCGGCGCTGGCCGCGAACACCTCCGGGCCATGATCGATCACGTGGTCGCTGTAGGCGAGGATGCCGACGCGGTCGCCGAGCAGGCCTTGCAGCAGCTGCTTGCGCTGCAGCAGCGGGGTGCGCGACAGGTCGACCCCGGCCACGCCGGGCAGGTCGAACACCAGGTAGCGCAGCGGCTGCTTGGAAGTCCCCTCGATCACCCGCTGCAGCGCGCTGAAGTCGCTGTGCCCCGCCGCGTCGAGTACCACCAGCTCGCCGTCCAGGCGCGCGTCGCCGACCGGCAGCGCCTCCACCGCCTTGGTCACCTCGGGAAAGTGTTCGGTCCAGTTGAGGCCGCCGCGCGAGCGCAGCGTGGCCACCCCGTCCACCAGGTCGGCCAGCAGCCGGTAGCCGTCCCACTTGATCTCGTGCAGCCATTGCGCGCCGCTCGGCGCCTGCGCGCGCGCGGTGGTCAGCTGCGCGGCGAAGCCGGCCGGGTACGGCCAGATCGGAAGAGCG
>DNXT01000184.1:0-2514 GCA_003505795.1 Lysobacteraceae bacterium
CCAGCGCGGTGGCGGCCTGGCGCAGTTCCTCGGCATTGCGTCCCAGCACCAGCAGCAGCTTGCCGTTGGGATCGCCGGGATTGGGCTGCACCGCCACGGTCGGGCCGTGCACCGCGGGCAGGCCGCCACTGGCCGCGCCCAGTTCCGGCGGCAGCGCGGCGGCGGTGGCGATCACCACCGCGTTGCCGGTGGCCGGCAGGCCGGAAGTGGATACCGGGAACGCCGCGCCGCGGTAGCCGGCCAGCGTGCCGAACCACGACGACACGATGCCGGCCGCCTGCAGCGTGTCCAGGTCCGGCCGCTGCGGGAAGTAGAACGGCAGCTCCAGCTTGCGGGTGTCGTGCGTGTCGAAGAACGGCAACGGCAGCAGCGCCAGGTCGTTGGCCAGCGCCACCGGCGTGGTGGTCAGCGACAGCGTGCTGTCCGCGTCGATGTTGGCCCACAGGCTGGTGTGGTCCGGATCCTCGCAGTCGCGGGTGTAATGGCCGATCAGCTGCAGGTTGACCTGGTTGTAGTCGCTGACCAGGCGCGGATCGATGGCGATGTCGCTGCTCAAGGCCTTGCCGGCGTTGGCGCCGTCGGTCGGCAGCGAGGCCACGGTGACGCCGTTGACGCTGACCTTGATGTGCGACAGCTCCGGCAGCAGCGCCGGCGAGTAGCTGTATTTCAGGTGCAACGTGGCGGCATCGACGATCTCGTCGGTGCGCACGCCGAACGGCACGCCGGCGCTGCCCTGGATGCCGCGCAGGGTGATCTCGTAGTCCATGCCGAGCTCGCGCAGCGTCGAGCTGCGCGAACTGGACGGCGCCGGCGCTGCGTCCGCGATCGCTTCCGTCGGTGCGGCCGGGGCCGCCGGCGCTTGCGCCTGCGCATGCGCCAGGCCGGCCAGCAGGGTCAGGACGCAGGCGGGGAATGCAGGACGGATACGCATCGGCAGCATCTTTGCGGAAGGGGAAGAGGATCGGTCGGGCATGCTCAGGATTCCTCGCCGACCGGACGCGCCGGGCGGAAGCCCTGTTTGACGCTGTCGACGATGTGGCCGCCGAGGCGCTGGAAACCGCGCATGCTGGCGCCGAGCACCTGCAGCGCCGAGCGCCAGAACGAATCGCGTTCGTGCTGGCCCCACTGCGACAGCCAGATGTCGGCGCGGGCGAAGGTGGCGGCGACCAGCCAGCGCTCCTGCGCCACCGTCATCGCGGTGAACTGGATGCTGATCTGGCCGTCGCGGTCGTGGCGCACCTCGGCCGGCAGCGGGCGCTCGACGCCGCGGTAACTCAGCCCGACCTGCACCGCCGCACCCGGCTCGACCGGCTGCGGCTGTTGCAGCTTCAGCGCCATGCCGCCGGTGGAGAAATTGAGCGTGCGGCAGGCCAGCGCGCTGCCGTCCGGCAGGAACAGCGTGGCCGGCACGTCCAGCGGCACCCGGTGCGAACGGCGCACCTGGCGGGTCTCGCTGGCGGTGGCGATGGTCGCGCCCAGCAGCAGCATGTTGTAGACGGTCCAGCCCAGGTTGAACCAGATCGTGTGCAACTCGCCGGTGTCGTCCACGAACAGCAGGCGCAGCAGGCCGGCGGCGATGCCGGCCACGTTGAGCACCAGCAGGAACAGGTAGGGCTTGGCGATCTGGCGGTCGAAGTAGCTCTGCGCCACCAGGCCGCCCTTGGGGGTGACGTTGAACTTGCCGAGCTTCGGATTGAACAGCGCCACCAGGGTCGGGCGGAAGATGTACCAGGCCAGCGCGGTCTCGTAGACCTCGTTCCACAGCAGGTGGCGGAAGCGGCCCTGGGTGCGCAGGTTGGTCAGGTTGGCCTGCAGGATGTGCGGCAGCGCGTAGGCCAGGATCATCAGCGCCGAGGCGTGGATCACGTGCGCGCCGAAGAACAGGAACGCCAGCGGCGCGGTCAGGTAGATGATCCGCGGCAGGCCGTAGAAGAAGTGCAGCATGGCATTGGCGTAGCACAGCCGCTGCGACAGCCTCAGCCCGCGCCCGGCCAGCGGATTGTCCAGGCGCGCGATCTGCGCCATGCCGCGGGCCCAGCGGATGCGCTGGGCGACGTGGCCGGACAGGCTCTCGGTGGCCAGGCCGGCGGCCTGCGGGATGGCGATGTAGGCGCTGCGGTAGCCGCGGCGGTGCAGCTTGAGCGCGGTGTGCGCGTCCTCGGTCACGGTCTCCACCGCCACCCCGCCCACTTCCTCCAGCGGCTTGCGCTTGATCACCGCGCACGAGCCGCAGAAGAAGGTCGCGTCCCACTGGTCGTTGCCGTCCTGCAGCAGGCCGTAGAACAGCTCGCCCTCGTTGGGCACCTTGCCGTGGGTGCCGAGGTTGCGCTCGAACGGATCGGCCGAGAAGAAGTAGTGCGGCATCTGCACCACGGCGAGCTTGCCGTCGCGCAGGAACCAGCCCATCGACACCTGCAGGAACGAGCGGGTCGGGATGTGGTCGCAGTCGAAGATCGCCACGTACTCGCCGCTGGACTTCTTCAGCGCCGCGTTGATGTTGCCGGCCTTGGCGTG
>DNXT01000184.1:2624-3395 GCA_003505795.1 Lysobacteraceae bacterium
GATGTTGCCGGCCTTGGCGTGGTTGTTGTTGGTACGGGTGACGTAGTGCACGCCGAGCTCTTCGCAGAACGCGCGGAACTCGTCGCGGCGGCCGTCGTCGAGCAGGTAGATGTTGATCTTGTCCGCCGGCCAGTCGATCACGCTGGCGGCCAGCAGCGTGGTGCGCACCACCGACAGCGGCTCGTTGTAGGTGGGGATGAACACGTCCACGCTCGGCCACTGGCTCCTGTCGGCCGGCAGCGGCACCGGCTTGCGGTTGAGCGGCCACAGCACCTGGAAGTAGCCCAGCGCCAGGATCACGAACGCATACAGCTCGGCCAGCAGCAGGCCGGTGCCGAGCACGAAGTCGACCGGGCTGCCCACGCCCATGGTCTGGGTCACGCGCCACCAGATGTAGCGCGAGGACACCGCCAGCGACAGGCCCATCATCGTCAGCACCACCACCCGGCCGCCGCGCCGGCGCAGCGACAGCGCCACCACGAACAGCACCGCCGAGAAGATCATCTGCTGCGCCACGTCCATCGGCACCGCCACCACGAACACCAGCAGCAATGCGCCGAACAGCCAAAGTCCCCAGGTCGCCAGCTTCGGCAGGACCGAACGGGGACGGATCAGAGCTGCAGTCATCGCGTGTTCCTTGTTGCTGTTCGGGAGCGGCGCAGCGCGCACCGCAGCGGGCAGTGGAACCGGGCCTCAGCGCGAGAGCAGGCGCCGGAGCGGCCCTTCGCCGCGAACCGGCGATGCGCCTTCCTGCAGCAGGCGCTGGAACAG
>DNXT01000180.1:0-985 GCA_003505795.1 Lysobacteraceae bacterium
ATCTACCGCGAATCCGCCGCGCCCGCCCAGCCGGGTGAGCGCGACCCGGTCATCGGCGTCATCGGCCACGACGGCCGCGGCGCGCACCGGCGACACGCCCGGTTCCTCGCCGCTGCTGGTCCCGGTGCAGGGCGTATCGGCGAGCCAGCTGCGCGACACCTTCAGCGAAGCCCGCAGCGAGGGCCGCGTGCATGACGCCATCGACATCATGGCGCCGGCCGGCGTGCCGGTGCTGGCGGTGGCCGACGGCAGCGTCGAGAAGCTGTTCGACAGCCAGCGCGGCGGGCTGACCCTCTATCAGTTCGAGCCCAGCGGCAAGTACTGCTACTACTACGCCCATCTGCAGCGTTATGCCGACGGTCTCGCCGAAGGCCAGGCGATCCGCCGGGGCGAGGTGATCGGCTACGTCGGCAGCACCGGCAACGCCAGCGCCGACGCGCCGCACCTGCACTTCGAGGTCCATCGCCTCGGCGCGGAGAAACAGTGGTGGAAGGGCGAGGCGCTCAATCCCTACCCGCTGCTGCGCGGCGAGCAGCCGCTGGATTGAGGCGCGGCGAATACCGATCACCGGCTCCGCCACGCCGCGCCTGCGAAAAGGGCCGGCATGGGCCGGCCCTTCCGGGTTGCGAGCCGGCAGTTCCGGTCAGAGCTGCTTGGCCGCCTCGATCACGTGGTCGGCGGTGATGCGGAAGTGCTTGTACAGCAGGTCGGCCGGCGCCGAGGCACCGAAGGTATCGATACCGACCACCGCGCCATCCAGGCCCACGTACTGGCGCCAGAAGCCGGTGACGCCCGCCTCCACCGCCACGCGCTTGCGGATGTGCGGCGGCAGCACCGAATCGCGGTAGGCGGCATCCTGGCGATCGAACACGTCGGTGGACGGCATCGACACCACGCGGGTCTTGATGCCCTGGGCATCGAGCGCCTGCTTGGCCTCGACCGCCAGGCCCACTTCCGAGCCGGTGCCGATCAGGATCACGTCCGG
>DNXT01000180.1:1145-4168 GCA_003505795.1 Lysobacteraceae bacterium
GCCGATCAGGATCACGTCCGGCACGCCCTGCGCATCGGCCAGCACGTAGCCGCCGCGCTCGATCAGGCTCACCTGCTCGGCGCTGCGCGGCTGGTGCGGCAGGTTCTGGCGCGAGAACACCAGGCAGCTCGGGCCGTCCTGGCGGGTGATCGCGGCCTTCCAGCTCACCGCCGATTCGACCGCGTCGCACGGACGCCACACGTCGTTGTTGGGGATGTAGCGCAGCGCGGCCAGGTGCTCGACCGGCTGGTGGGTCGGGCCGTCCTCGCCCAGGCCGATCGAGTCGTGGGTGTAGACATGGATCGCGTGCGCCGGGATCAGCGCGCTCATGCGCACCGCGTTGCGGGCGTAGTCGCTGAACACCAGGAAGGTGGCGTCGAACGGGACGAAGCCGCCATGCAGCGCCAGGCCGTTGGCGATCGCGGTCATGCCGAACTCGCGCACGCCGTAGTACACGTAGTTGGCGTCCGGATCGCTGCTGGCCACCGACTTGCTGGCCTTCCACAGGGTCAGGTTGGAATGCGCCAGGTCGGCCGAGCCGCCGATCAGCTCCGGCAGCAGCGGCGCGAACGCCTCGATGGTGTTCTGCGAGGCCTTGCGCGAGGCGATGGTCGGGCCCTCGGCCTGGACCTTGGCGATGAACGCGTCGGCCTGGGCCAGGAACCCGGTCGGCAGCTCGCCGTGCGAGCGGCGGGTCAGCTCGGCGGCTTCGGCCGGATACTGCCTGGCGTACTTGTCGAAGGCCTGCTCCCATTCGGCCTGGCGCAGCGTGCCGGCGCCGGTGGCGCGCCAGCCATCGTAGATCTCGGCGGGGATCTCGAACGGGCCGTACGGCCAATCCAGCGCCTTGCGGGTCGCCTCCAGCTCGTCCTTGCCCAGCGCGGCGCCGTGCGAGGACTCCTTGCCGGCCTTGTTCGGCGAGCCGAAGCCGATGACCGTGCGGCAGCAGACCAGGGTCGGCTTGGCGTCCTCGGCGATGGCCGCCTCGATCGCGGCCTTGATCGCGTCCGCATCGTGGCCGTCGACGTCGCGGATCACGTGCCAGCCGTAGGCCTCGAAGCGCTCCGGGGTGTTGTCGGTGAACCAGCCGGCGGTGTTGCCGTCGATCGAGATCTGGTTGTTGTCCCAGAACGCCACCAGCTTGCCCAGGCCCCAGGTGCCGGCCAGCGAGGCGGCCTCGTGCGAGATGCCTTCCATCAGGCAGCCGTCGCCCATGAACACCCAGGTGCGGTGGTCGACGATCTCGTGCTCGGGGCGGTTGTAGCGCTGCGCCAGCAGCTTCTCGGCCAGCGCGAAGCCGACCGCGTTGGCGAACCCCTGGCCGAGCGGGCCGGTGGTGGTCTCCACGCCCGGGGTCTCGCTATGCTCGGGATGGCCGGCGGTCTTGCTGTGCAGCTGGCGGAAGCGCTTCAGCTCGTCGAGCGGCAGGTCGTAGCCGCTCAGGTGCAGCAGCGCGTACTGCAGCATCGAGCCGTGGCCGTTGGACAGCACGAAGCGGTCGCGGTTGAACCACTTCGGGTTGTTCGGGTTGTGGCGCAGGAAATCGTTCCACAGCACTTCGGCGATGTCGGCCATGCCCATCGGCATGCCGGGATGGCCGGAGTTGGCGGCTTGCACCGCATCGGCGGCGAGGAAACGGATGGCGTTGGCCAGCTGGCGGCGGGTGGGCTGGGTCATGGGCGTCTACAGGAGCGGAAGGGACACCGCGGAGAGCGGAGCGGCTATTGTCCCACAGAGCTCGGGACTCGGGATTCGGGATTCGGGAAAGGCCCATCTGGGCCCGATACCCTGTCAAGCGATCCGCTGCTCCCGTGGGAGGGACTTCAGTCCCGACAGGAAGCCGGCAAGGCCCGTCGGGACTGAAGTTCCTCCCACAACAGGACTCGATCCAGCGCGGCTCTCCGGGTCCCGGGTCCCGGGTCCCGAGTCCCGGGTCCCGCCCCCCTCACTCCTCGCCCTTGGCCACCAGCGTGGTCAGGGCCAGGTCGCCGGTGACGTTGAGCGCGGTACGGCACATGTCCAGGAAGTGGTTCACGCCCAGGATCAGGCCGATGCCGACCGGGTTCACCCCGACCATCGCGCAGATCAGCGCCACCACCGGCAGCGAGCCGGACGGCACGCCGGCGGTGCCGATGCCGCCGAGGATGCACACCAGCATCACCATGAACTGCTGGCCGATGCTCAGGTCCACGCCGAAGAACTGCGCCAGGAAGATCACCGTCACGCCCTCGAACAGCGCGGTGCCGTTCTGGTTGGCGGTGGCGCCGACGGTCAGCACGAAGCGCGACACGCGCTGCGGCAATCCCATCTCGTCGGCGACCCGCAACGCGGTGGGCAGGGTGGCGTTGCTGGAGGCGGTCGAGAACGCCATCACCGTGGCTTCCTGGGTCTGGCGGAAGAAGCGCAGCGGCGAGAGGCCGGCGAACTTCACCGCCAGCCCGTAGGTGACCAGCATGTGCAGGCCGAGCGCCAGCACCACCACCCCGACGTAGGCACCCAGCCGCACCAGCAGGTCGAAGCCGAAGACCGCGGCCAGGTTGAACATGAAGCAGGCCACCGCATACGGCGCCAGGCGGATCACCAGGCCGATCAGCGTCATCGAGATCTCGAAGATGCCCTCGATGGCGCGCTTGAGCGTCTCGACCTTTTCCTGCGGCGCCAGCACCATGCCGACGCCGAACATCACCGCGAAGAACATCAGCGACAGGATCGCGCCGTTGTTGGAGGCGGCCTCGATCACGTTGCTCGGCACGATCGACATCAGCATGTCCAGGCCCTGCGGCTGGCTGCCGGAGGACTCGACGATCTCGCGGCTGCGCTCGGCGTTCTCGGCCAGCAGCTGCTGCGCCAGCTGCGGGTCGACGCCGGCGCCGGGCTTGAGCACGTTGACCAGCACCAGCCCGAGCAGCACGGCGATGCCGGACAGCACGATGGTGTAGCCCAGCGTCTTCCAGCCGATCCTCCCCAGCGCGCGGATGTCGCCCATCTCCGCCACGCCCATGACCAGCGCCGAGAACAGCAGC
>DNXT01000180.1:4381-4723 GCA_003505795.1 Lysobacteraceae bacterium
GCGCCGAGAACAGCAGCGGCACGATCAGCATGAAGATCAGGTTGAGGAACAGCCTGGAGAACGGCGTGGTGACCCAGGTGGTCAGCACCCGCACCCACTCGGCGTCGCTGCCGGCCAGATAGAAGCTCGCCAGCCCGAGCAACAGGCCGGCCGCGAACCCGATTCCCATCTTCCAGTGCAGCGGAAGTGCTTTGCGTGACGTGGAAGGGGCTGGGGTCATCGGCAAGTACCTGGCTGCATGGCAAACCGCGAGCTTAGCAAAGCGCGGCGGCGGCGCCCCGGCGTTCGCGCCGGGACGGCCCGCTCATTCGCGCGCCGGCGGATACAGCGGCGCCAGTTCCG
>DNXT01000044.1 GCA_003505795.1 Lysobacteraceae bacterium
GTGTTAACAGGCCCTAGGGCGCGTCATCAATCGAGCCAAACGACTGCAGCGGCCAAGCAGATGGCACCAAGGAAATTGCGAGCGGTCTTGTCGTAGCGGGCGGCAATGGCCCGGCATTGCCTGAGCCGAGCGAAGAAGCTCTCGATCGGATGGCGGGCCTTATAGATAGAGATCGTGGTCGTGGCTGCGCTGTTCTTTGCGCGTGCTGCGTGAAGGAATCACGGCGGTTTTTCCTGCCTTGAGCAGGGTCTCGATCACCCGCTCGTGTGCGCCAGTGCTTCAGACACGCGAAGCCTCCCCCCGTTTTGCTCCAGCGCGAATGGTGCAGATGCAGCCCCCTGAAATCGCCAAAGCGCTCCGGCAAGTCTCTCCATGGAATGCCTGCCCGATATCGGTCCAGCACTGCCTCGACAAACGGCCGGTTGTCTCGGGCCGTCACCCCAACGTGGCCACTCGCCCAGGCAGCAGCCCTTTGATTCCCTCCCATTGATCGTCTCTCAGCGCGTAACGGCGTCCCATCGGCTGTCTGCATTCGTTGTTGCAATTCGCCATGAGCGATCAAGGAGAGGGAATTGATGACACGCCCCAGGAGAGACTCCAGAATTCTGTTCTCGTTCGCTTTTATTGCAGAATCCAGTGCATGGAACTGGACGAGACCTGCCCGGGGCCTAAACCGCGGCGACACCGCCATCGACAAAAAGCTCATGTCCAGCGACAAAGCTACTCTCGCTTGATGCCAGGAAGAGGACTGCTCGCGCTACCTCGTTCGGCTCCCCCAACCGCCCAAGCGGAACGCTTTTATTCAGCGCCTCTTCGACTTCCGGTTGCGAGTCGAGGTAGCTCCGTATCAGGCGTGTTTCTGTTCCACCAGGCGAGACCACGTTCACGCGGATGCCTCGCTCCTTAAGGTCATTCGTCCAGCTCCGGGCGAACGAGCGCACCGCTGCCTTGCTGGCGTTATAAAGAGACTGGCTCGGCAGGCCTTTACTGCCAGCGACGGAGCCGTTGAGGACGACGGCACTTCCGGCTGCCATCAGCGGTAGCGCTTTCTGCACAGTGAACACCATGCCTTTCACATTGACGTTGAAAATCGAGTCGAAATGCGCATCGTCGATCGCATCGAGTGGAACGACCTCGTAAATGCCCGCATTGGCGAACACGACATCGACCTTTTGATGGTCGCGCTGGATCTGTTCGTAAAGCCGAGCGACGTCGGCAGAGTTGGCGACGTCGCCTTGCACGCCGACCGCCTCGTGGCCGATCTCCTTCACGGCCTCGGCGAGTAGCTCCTGCCGGCGCCCTGTGATGTACACGTGCGCACCTTCGATGGCGAAAAGCTTCGCCGTTGCGAGGCCGATGCCGTCGCTGCCCCCGGTTATCACCACGACCTTGTTTTCGAAACGTTTCGCCATTTCCCAGTACCCTTCTTGCCAAGTGGAGGATTGCTCCACTTATGATATGGAGGTAACCTCCACTTGACAAGCGAAGGAGGAAAAATTTTGAGTGATGAACCTGCCCTCCGGGCTGACGCGCAGAAGAACCGCGAACGCATCCTTTCTGCCGCCGAGGAGCTTTTCCTGGAAAAAGGAGCGGGTGTTCCGCTGGAGGAAGTCGCCAAGCGCGCAGGCGTCGGTATCGGCACGCTTTATCGTCGCTTTCCCACGCGTGAGGCACTTCTGGCCGCTACTAGCGACGAGCGTTTCTTGTCGCTGGCGGAGACCAGCCGTGCGCGCGACCCAGATCTCACTCCAGGCGACGCGGTGCGCGCTTATCTCGAGGAGCTTGCCAGGAGCACGAGCACTTATCAGAGCCTTGCTGCTTCGATTGGGACTGTTATCCAATGCGGGACGCCCGGATGCAATGCGATCACCGCGGAAGGGCATCGGCTGCTTCAGCGCGGACAAGAAGCGGGCACCATCCGCCGCGATGTCACTTACGAGGATTTCATTTACGTGGTAACTGCCATTTCCATCGCAATCGAAAATGACCGTTCATCGAAATCGCGTATTGGGCATCTGGTGGACTTGTTCCTGAATGGAATAAGCGTAAAAGGCTCGGATTAGCCACTGATGTACTTCGCCATTTCCGCCAGCCGTTCAATTGAACCGAGCCGATCTTCTCGATCGATCGGTCCTGGGGCCATCTGAAGGCAAATGCGCGAAACGCCTCCCGACTCGCGGTCGATTCGAGCGATTCTGGTCGCCATCTCGACCTTGTCGCCCACGACGAGAGACTCACCCGGGGCCCTCATCGAAACAAACTGTTCCCACGTGGGTGGTGATCTCCCCATCGTACGCCCGAGTTCGTCGAACACAGCATGATGTGGCGGAAAGTAAAGAGGACCTTGCTGGCTCAGGCGATTCGCCGAAAAACCCGATTGCGTAAACTGCCACCTTCATCCGGTCGGCGTCATACCCCATATTTTCGTCCTGCCTGACGGTACAGATTTACCAGAGGCTGTGACGCCTCCGCTTGTGCTTTCTTTGCGGATTGGCCCTGGCCAGCCGCTTCCTTCTCTCACAGGACTGCATGCTGCAGGATCGGCTTTCTGCATTCGTTGTTGCAATTCGCCATGAACGATCCAAGAGAGGGAATTGATGACACACCCCAGTTCCGGCCTTCTGAGAGCACCGGGCACCTTGCGGCGGCAGCCTCTTCCGCCACCGTCGCCTTGCTGAACGGCAACTGCGGTGCCGGGTGCTCCCTCCGGGCATGGCACTTGCCGCGGTGCCGTTCCCGTGCAGCCGTGCCGTCCGCGTCACGAATAGGCGTATGGTGGCGTGATGATGCTGCACCAATTCCTCACCGACCACCGCGCCGAGCTGATTGCCAGGTGCCGCGCGAAGATGGCCCAGCGCAGGCATTCCACCGTGCCGAGCAAGGAACTGGAATACGGCATCAGCCTCTTCCTCGAACAGCTCATCAGGACACTGGAGGTCGAAACGACCGCCGAGCCCGCTCGCAGCCGCCGGGTATCCGGGCCGTCGGGCGGAGGAACGCCCGTGCTGTCCGAAATCAGCGAATCGGCCACGCTGCACGGCAGGGAGCTGCTGTTGCACGGCTTCACCGCCGACGAAGTGGTCCATGACTATGGCGATCTCTGCCAGGCGATCTCGGACTTGGCGTTCGAGCGCGGCGAAACCATCGAGACCGATGAGTTCCGGACCTTGAATCGCTGCCTCGACAATGCCATCGCCAGCGCCATCATCGAGTTCGGCTACCAGCGCGATTCCGTCATGGCGGAAAAGCAGGCCGCCGCGCTGAACGAGAAGCTGGGCTATTTCGCCCACGAACTGCGCAATCAGCTTTCCATCGCGACGCTGGCGCTTTCGGTCATTCGCCAGGGCAACGTGGGCCTGAACGGCGCGACCGGCCATGTCCTCGACACGGCCCTGGTCGGATTGTCGCACCTGATCGACCGGTCCCTGGCGGAGGTACGGATGACGGCCGGCATGCCGACGCAGCACCGGCTGCTTTCGCTGGCCGACCTGGTGGAGGAGATCAAGCTGTCCGCGTCGCTGCAGGCGCAGGCGGCAGGCTGCACCTTCACCGCATCGGCGGTCGACCTGCACCTGGCCGTGGACGCAGACCGCGACCTGCTGCTGTCCGCAGTCGGCAATCTCCTGCAGAACGCCTTCAAGTTCTCGCACAAGCGAAGCGAGATCAGCCTCAACGCATACGCCGCGGCCGACCGCATCCTCATCGATGTCGAGGACGGCTGTGGCGGGCTGCCGGAAGGGACCATGGAGAACATGTTCCTTCCCTTCACCCAGAACGCCGAGGATCGCAGCGGCCTGGGCCTGGGGCTCTCCATCGCGCGCCACAGCGTCGAGGTGAACGGCGGCGTCCTGCGCGTCCGCGACCTGCCGGGTACCGGCTGCATCTTCACCATCGACCTGCCCCGGCATGTCATCGACGCGTAGGCCCGCCCGGCCTCGATCGCGCTGATTCGTTCCTGCGCGGCGGCCACCGCCGCGCAGGTGCGGGCACGATGCCGGGACGCGGCCCCGACGATCTCCGCCCGCAGGAAACGGCGGCCCGCTGCGCCAGGACGACCGGTATGCTCCCGCGATTGGGAGCGAAAGCCGCCCCGACGCTGGAGTGCGCAGCGCTTATCCCCGCCGGCCGGCCGTGCGCCGGGACGTCAACAGCGCCAGCACCGACAGCCCCAGCAGCGCCGACAGGACCGATGCGGCGAGGATTCCCAGCTTCACCGAAGCGAGAAGATCGGCCGCCAGCGCCAGCTCGGAAATCAGCAGCGCCATGGTGAAGCCTATGCCGGTCAGCAAGGCGCCGCCGGCAAGCAGCGGCCAGGACAAACCCCTTGGACGAGCGGCCAGGCGCAGCCGCACCGCCGCATAGCTGAACAGGACGACCCCGAGCGGCTTTCCGCACAACAGGCCGACGACGACCGCGCCCGCGAGCCGCCAGTCGACCTGCATCGACTCCAGGTCCAGCGCCGCGTTGGCCAGCGCGAATGCCGGAAGCACGGCAAAGGCGATCCAGGGATGCAGCAGGATCTCCAGCCGCTCCAGCGGCGACAGCGCCTCGCGCGTCGCCACCCCGGCGCGCTGCAGGTCGCGCCGGTCGTCGGTGTCGCCGCTCCAGTGCTCGCCGCGGGGATACGCCATCACCTTGCCCAGGATCGCCTGCAGCCGGCGGTCGCTGACCCAGCTCCGGGCCGGCGTCATCAGCCCGATGACCACGCCGGCGAGCGTGGGATGGATCCCGGACGCATCCAGCGCCAGCCAGGTGATCGCGCCCGCCACCGCATAGGCGCCGACCTGGCGGATGCCCATCCGGCCGAGCAGCACGATGCCCGCCACCGCCAATGCCGCCACCAGCAAGGCCGTCGCGTTCACCTCGTGGCCGTAGCCGATGGCGATGACCAGGATCGCGCCGATGTCGTCGAAGATCGCCAGCGACAGCAGGAACAGCCGCAGGCTGTGCGGGATCCGCGAACCGAGCAGCGCCAGGCAGCCGATCACGAACGCGGTATCGGTGGCCATGACCACGCCCCAGCCGTGGATGCCGGCGTGGCCGCGCTGCAGCAGCACGAAGACCACCGCCGGCACCAGCATCCCGCCCAGCGCGGCGGCGATCGAGAAGGCGGCCTTGCGCGCATCGCGCAGTTCCCCCAGCGCCATCTCCCGCTTCAGCTCCAGGGCGACGACGAAGAAGAACAGCGTCATCGCGGCGTCGTTGATCCAGCGCTTGATCGACCGCGAATAGGCGGCGTCGCCCCACTGGAAGCCGACGTCGGTCTGCCAGAACGCTTGGTAGCTAGCGGACCAGTGGCTGTTGGAGATCGCCAGGGCGGCAACCGCGCACAGCAGCAGCACCGCGCCGGCCACCGCCTCGATGCGAAGGAAGCGCGCGAACGGCCGGGCGATCCGGTCCACCGATTCGCGCGGCAGCCGCTCGAGGTCAGGGCTCATGGCCGAACCTCCGCACGCAGGCACGGGACACCCGTCACCGCCACCTTTCCAGCTGCGCCCGGTTGGCGTGGATCATCCGTGCCAACCGGTAGCGCACGTGCAGCAGGTCGGCCGGATCGCAGTGGCCGACGATCTCGCCGGTGAGCACGTCGAACTGCGGCCAGAACTGGCTGCGGTGGTGCAGCCTCTCCAACCACGGCGGCAGCATGCGCTCCAGGTGGTCCAGCTCCCGGTCCAGTTCGGCGCGCGTGGTCACGTCCGTGCCCTCGGCCAGTGCAGCACGACCTGGTGCGTGCGGCCGTCGTCATGCAGGGGGCAGCGCAGGTCCGGCAGCGGCACGCCGTCGAGCTGCAGCCGCGCCGGCGCGACGTCGTGCTGCACGACCTCGATCAGGTAGTCGCTGTCGCCATGGCGATAGCGCATCCGGTAGCCGTCCCACGCCGGCGGGATGCACGGCCGCAGCGAGAGCCAGGCGCCCTCGCGGTGCAGGCCGAGCAGCGACTCGGTCAGCAGCCGGTACATCCAGCCGGCCGAGCCGGTGTACCAGGTCCAGCCGCCGCGCCCCTGGTGCGGCGCCACCGCGTAGACGTCGGCGGCGAGCACGTAGGGTTCGACCTTGTAGCGCTCGACCGCCGCCGCATCCAGGGCGTGGTGGATCGGATTGATCAGGCCGGCCAGCTCCCAGGCGCGGCCGGCGTCGCCGAGTTCGGCGAAGGCCATCGCCGCCCACACCGCGGCATGGGTGTACTGCCCGCCGTTCTCGCGCACGCCCGGGACGTAGCCGCGGATGTAGCCGGGATCCTGGGGCATGCGGTCGAACGGCGGGTCCAGCAACTGGACGACGCCGGCCTCCGGCTTGACCAGGTTCCGGTACAGCGCGTCCATCGCCTGCGGGCCGCGCTCCGCGCCGCCCGCGCCGGACAGTACCGACCAGCTCTGCGCGATCGAGTCGATGCGGCATTCATGGTTGTCGCTGGAGCCCAGCGGCGTACCGTCGTCGAACCAGGCGCGCCGATACCATTGCCCGTCCCAGCCATGCCGCTGCAGGTTGTCGTGCAGCTGTTGCGAACGGGCCGCGCAGAACGCGGCGAACTCGCCGTCGCCGCGCGCGCTCGCCAATGGCGCGAACCGGCGCAAGGCATCGAACAGGAAGAAACCGAGCCAGACGCTCTCGCCGCGGCCTTCGATCCCGACCCGGTTGAGGCCGTCGTTCCAGTCGCCGCTGCCGATCAGCGGCAATCCGCGCTCGCCGAGCAGTTCGCAGCCGCGGCGCAGCGCCAGCACGCAATGCGCGTACAGCGAATCCGAGCTGCCGGCATCGCGCGGCAGGTCGTAGTACGACTCCTCGTCGCCGTTGAGCAGGCGGCCATCGAGGAAGCCGACCGGCTCGTCGAGCACGCCGTGGTCGCCGCTGGTGGCCACGTAGCGGCAGGCCGCGACCGGCAGCCACAGGTAGTCGTCGGAGCAGCGGGTGCGCACGCCGCGCCCCTGCGGCGGATGCCACCAGTGCAGCACGTCGCCCTGGACGAACTGGTGGGCGGCGCTCAGCAGCAGGTGCGAACGGCTCAATGCCGGTTGCGCGTGCACCAGCGCCATCGTGTCCTGCAACTGGTCGCGGAAGCCGAACGCGCCGCCGGACTGGTAATAGCCGCTGCGGCCCAGGTAGCGGCTGGCCAGCGTCTGGTACAGCAGCCAGCCGTTGGCGAGCAGGTCCACCGCCGGATCCGGTGTGTCGACCTGCACGCCGGTCAGGGCCTGGCCCCAATGCGCGCGCACCGCCGCCAGCGCGCGATGGGCCTGGGCGCTGCCGCGCGTGGCCGC
>DNXT01000411.1 GCA_003505795.1 Lysobacteraceae bacterium
CGTCCCGGCGCTGGCCGGCGCCAGTGCGCTTTCGCGCCAGGCGCGCACCAGCAGGTCGCGCAGCATCGCCGCGCCGTCGCCGGCGGTCCGGTAGACCATCGCACGGCCTTGCGCGCTGCCGGCATCGTCGAACGCGCCGGCCTTCTCCAGCTGGTAGACCTGCTCGACGCGGCCGGTGGCGGTGTCCAGGAACGCCAGGACCTGCTCGAACACGTCGCCGTCCTGGTGCGCCAGCGGCGGCATGTGGCCGGCGAGGTCCTGCGGCGTCAGCGCGATCTTCTCGACATAGTCGCTTTCGTACTTGCCGTGCACCTTCGGGTCGCGGCTGTAGCCGTGCGGATTCGGTCCCTGCCAGCCGTCGTGGTGGATGCTGTCGTGCTGCGGCTGGGCGCCGTCGCCGATGTAGTGGCCGAACCAGCTGACGTAGAACGCGCAGGTGCGTTCCAGCTCGCGCGTGTCCTGGCCCGCGGCCTGCATCGCGCGGATCCGGCGCAGGGTGGCGACGATGCGCTCGTAGCCTTCGGTGGCCGCGTACGGCAGCGTGCCGGTCCAGCGCACGTTCATCAGCCGGGCGCGCTCGGGATCGGTCGCGGCGATGCGCTGCTGCTCCTCGTGCAGGGCCAGCACGAACGCGTAGCGCGAGCGCGGCGGCTTGTCCATGAAGGCGAACTGCTCGCGGAACCAGCCGTGGTTCGGGTCTTCCTCGATCTTCAGGAACGGCTCGGACTCGCTGCGCCAGCCGTCGGGAAGGGTGGCGCCGTCGGCGATCGCCTGCAGGTACCGTTTCAGGAACACCGGGCCGTCGTCCGGCAAGGCTTGCACGGCGGCGGTGTCGATGGCGGCATGGGCGCGGTGGCCCCAGGCCAGGGCGCTGCCGCAGGGGAGGGCCGCGGCGAGCAGCAGGGCACGGGCGAGGCGGGATGTGTTCATGGGGTTCCTTCGCACGCGTGCCGTGGCGGCCCGCGCGCATCGTCGGTCAGAAGTGGTAGGTGACGACCAGGCGCGTGTTGCGCTGGTAGATCGGACGCCCGTAGATCGGCTCGGCCGTGCCCTGGCCGGAGATGGTGTCGGTGCGCGGGTTGCCTTCGGTCAACGCGAACTCGTTGGTCAGGTTGTCCACCGCCAGCTGCACGTCCCACGGCCCGCTGCGCAGCATGACGTTGGCCGCCAGCGTGTGGTAGGCCGCCAGCTCGGTGGTGTTCTCCAGGTCGGCGTAGCGCTTGCCGACGTAGGCGTAGCGCAGCGAGGTCTCCCAGTCCAGCGCGCCGGTGCTGAACAGCAGCGTGGGACTGACGTTGCCGTACAGCCGCGGCTGGCGGTTGGGCATGTTGCCTTCGACGTTGACGATGGCCACCGCGCCGTTGTCCTCCACTTCGGTCAGGTCCGAGACCTCGGTGCGGTTGTAGGTGACGTTGGCGTCGAAGCGGAACCAGTCGCTCGGCGTCCACGCCGCGGCCAGTTCGATGCCGGGGTTGGTGACGCTGCCGCGGTAGTCCTTGGACTCGGCCGCGCCGGTCACCGGGTTCACCGCGCTGGTGCCGATGTTGTACGGGTCGTACTTGGTGTAGAACGCGGTGGCGAAGACGTCCAGGGTGCCGAAGTCGAGCTTGCTGCCCAGCTCGTACTGCTCGGCGGTGGGGATGTTGACGTTGCCGGCATTGGCGCCTTCGCTGGGCGCGCGGTGCGCGCGCGAGACGCGGCCGTAGACGCCGACCCTGTCGCTGAGGTCGTAGTTGAAGCCGGCCGTCCAGTTGGTCACGCCGACGTCCAGCGCGGTATGCGTGCGGGCGCCGGTGAACACGCGCGCGGCATCGTCGGCCAGGGTGTCGTCCATGCCCAGGGTGCCGGTGGCGCGGTCCATGCTCCAGGCGCGGTAGCGGTAGCGCTCGTGGCGCACGCCGCCTTCCAGGCGCAGCCTGTCGGTGACCTGCCAGGTGTCGGCGACGTACGGCGCCAGCATGCTGGTGTAGGCCTTGCCCTGGGTGCGGTCGGCGCCGTAGATCACCACGCCGTCGCGGGTCACGCCGCCCACCACGTTGCCGTTGGCGTCGTAGCCGAGCAGGTCGATCGTGCGCGGGTTGCCGCGCATCTCGAACAGGTAGCTCTGGTAGCGCGAGTTGTACGAACGCGCGTAGTAGGCCGCGTACAGGCCCAGGGTCAGCTCGTGCGTGTCGCCGCCCCGGTCGAAGCGGCGGGTCATGCGCAGGTCGTCGGCGAAGGAGTCGGCACGCACGTTCATCGCGCGGTACTGGCCCTGGATCACCAGCCCGTCGGTGCTGGCCGGGTCGAACGCCGCGCCGGTGTCGGTGTAGACATAGCCCAGCGAGGCCAGCCCCGGGAACGCCGCCGCGGCGGCGGCATAGCGGCTGTCGGCATAGCGGGCGGCGTCCTGCGGCGCATTGCTGGAGTACAGCGCGTCGAAGCTCATGTCCAGGCGGTTGACGACGAACTTGTTGGACAGGTTCCAGCCGCTGCCGAACGCCAGGTCCAGGTTCACGCCGGCATGGTTGAACTTCATGTGGCGACCGTCGGACAGGTCGCGCCGTTCCGACTGCGGATTGCCGGCCGCGTCGCTGGAGACGATCGTCGCGCGCTCCAGCTGCGAGGTGCTCAAGGTGCCGGTGAAGCGGTCGATCAGGTGGTCCAGCGAGCGCGAGGTGTCGCGCGGGTCGTACAGCGGGATCGGCATGTAGAACGCGTTCCTGTCGTCCAGGTGCTTGAACGAGAAGTTCAGCTTGCCGCCGTCCAGCGTGTGGGTGAGGTTCATGCGCAACTGCCCGCCCTCGTCGGCGGGGAAGCCCACGTCGCGGTAGCCGTCGTTGCGGCGCAGGAAGCCGCCGGCGGCCAGGTACCAGTCCTGGGCCAGCTTGCCGGACCAGTAGCCGTCCAGGCGATACAGGCCGGTATCGCCGACGGTGGTGCGCAGCGCGCCCTCGGGCGTGTCGCCGCCCTGGCGGGTGACGAAATTGACGATCGCCGCGGCGTTGGAGGCGAACACCGGCGACGGGCCGCCGCGCACGGTTTCCACCGACTCGGTCATCAGGTCCGGGCGCACCAGGCCTTCGGTCTTGTAGAAATAGCCGTTGTTGTCCGGGTACGGGCTGATGCCGTCCTCCTGGATCACCGCGAACGACCCTTCGTCGGGGATGCCGCGGATGCGGTAGACGTTCTGCACTTCGCCGCCGGTCGATTCGGCGTAGATGCCGGGCATCGAGCCGATCAGGCTGGCGAGGTTGAGCGGCGCCAGCTTGTCGATCTGCTCGGCGGTCATCGCGGTGATCGCGTACGAGGCCTCGAACTGGCTCTGCGCCTGGCCCGAGCCGGTGACGATCATGCGGTCCAGCGAGAAGATGCCGCCCTCGGCCTTGCGTGCCGTGGCGCCGTCCGATGCGCCGGCCGCGTCCTGGGCGAGCGCGGGCGTGGACGGCGCGAGGGCCAGGGCGGCGACGAGCGGAGCGCGCGGGAATGCGCGACGAATCCCGGAGCGCGTCCGGATGTCGGGATTGGGCATGGCGTGGAATTGCGGCGAGCGGGGGAAGCTCCCCAGCCTCGGGTCGCCATGTTGCAGATTCGTTGCATCCGCGGAAGATCGGCCGACGGCGCCGGTTTAAACGCTTCAGGTGTGACCGGGTGCGCGTTATCCGCCGGGTGCGCGCCTGGACGAGCAGGACGCCGCCGCGTCGCGCGCGGCAGCGTGGGCGGACGTCCAGCCGGAGCCGGCCAGGTGCTTCGTCCGGGCCCGGTCGATGCCGTCGCTGGCGACCGTGCCCGGGGCAATGGGGCAGCCATCGGGACGTGCTTGTGTTGCCGCGGCGGACTCCCAAGATATGCAGTGTCCCCGGTCCTGGAATCCGCATCCGATGAGCGTCCTGCCCGCCGCCCTGCAAGCCCGCAAGCAGCCGCTGCAGTCGCGTTCGCGGGCCACCGTCGAGGCGATCCGCGAAGCCTGCATCCAGGTCCTGCTGGCCGAGGGCCTGTCGCGCACCACCACCACGCGGGTGGCCGAACGCGCCGGGGTCTCGGTCGGCAGCCTGTACCAGTACTACCCCAACCGCGGCGCGATGCTGGCCGGGCTGCTGGCCTGGCACCTGGAGCACGTGACCGCCGCGGTGGAGGATGCCTGCCGGCGCAGCCACGGCATGGGCCTGGACGGGATGAGCCGGGCGCTGGTGGCCGCGTTCCTGCATGCCAAGCTGCAGCACGTGGAGATGTCGCGCGCGCTGTACGCCATTTCCGAGATGCACGGCGGTGCGGCGCTGATGGCCGAGGCACGCCGGCGCTGGCAGGCGGTGCTGGTGCCGATGCTGGCCTCGGCCCGCGACCTGCGCCTGCAGGACGTGGAGACGGTGGCCGACGTCGCCATGGGCGCATTGACCGGGCCGGTGCGCTCGATGCTGGAAAGCGACGCGCCGCAGGCGCGGGTGGAGCCGCTGCGCGCGCAGCTGGTGCTGTTGCTGTGCAGCTACCTGCGCGCGGCGGGTGCCCCGGCATGAACGCGCCGCAGGACCTGCAGGACTTCGTCGCGCGCCACGACCGGCTGTTCGTGCTCACCGGCGCCGGCTGCAGCACCGGCTCGGGCATTCCCGACTATCGCGACATCGACGGCCAGTGGAAGCGCGCGCAGCCGGTGACCTACCAGGCCTTCATGGGCGATCCGGCCACGCGCCGGCGCTACTGGGCGCGCAGCCTGGTGGGCTGGCCGCGCTTCGTGGCGGCGCGGCCCAACGGCGTGCATCGCGCGC
>DNXT01000412.1:0-207 GCA_003505795.1 Lysobacteraceae bacterium
CGACGGGCTTTACCGGTAAAGCCCGTCGGGGCTGAAGCCCCTCACACAGGTAGAGACATTCTCGCAAGAAGGCCGGCTCAGCCGTTCTCCTGCTGCGCCAGCTGCATGTCCTGCTGGCGGCGCCTCTCGCTGCGCGCCATCAGCCACCAGCCGGCCATCGCGGCGATCGACACCGCCAGCACCATCAGCGTCGCCAGGGCGTTGATC
>DNXT01000412.1:424-2740 GCA_003505795.1 Lysobacteraceae bacterium
AGCGTCGCCAGGGCGTTGATCTTCGGGCTCAGGCCCATCTTCACCGAGGAGAACACCCGGATCGGCAGCGTGGTCGAACTGGGGCCGGCGACGAAGTTGGCGATCACCACGTCGTCCAGCGACAGGGTGAACGCCAGCAGCCAGCCCGACACCAGCGCCGGCGCGATGATCGGCAAGGTGATCAGGAAGAACACCTTGAGCCGGTTCGCGCCGAGGTCCATCGCCGCCTCCTCGAGCGAGCGGTCGAGCTCGCGCAGGCGCGAGGACACCACCACGGTCACGAACGACACGGTGAAGGTGACGTGCGCCACCCAGATCGCCAGCACGCCCTTCGGCGCGATGCCGAGCACGCCGCCCATCGACACCAGCAGCAGCAGGATCGACAGGCCGATGATCACCTCCGGCATCACCAGCGGCGCGGTGATCAGCGCGCCGAACAGGGTCTTGCCGGGAAAGCGCCGCAGCCGGGTCATCACCATCGCCGCCATCGTGCCGATCAGCATCGACGCGCTGGCGGTCCAGAACGCCACCTTGAGGCTGATCCAGGCGGCGTCGAGCATCTGCGAATCGCGCATCAGCTCGCCGTACCACTTGACCGAGAAACCCGCCCACACAGTGGCCAGGCGCGAGGAATTGAACGAGTAGACGATCAGCAGCAGGATCGGCAGGTACAGGAAGCCGAAGCCCAGCGTCAGCACGCTCCAGGTCATCGCGCGGCTGCCGCGGCTCATGTCAGCTGCCCTTCCAGCTGGCGCTGCTGGTAGCGGTTGAAGACCAGGATCGGGACCAGCAGGGTGAGCAGCATCACGATCGCCACCGCCGAGGCGCGCGGCCAGTCGCGGTTGAAGAAGAACTCGCCCCACAGCACCCGGCCGATCATCAGCGTGTCCGGACCGCCGAGCATCTCCGGGATCACGAACTCGCCCACCGCCGGGATCATCACCAGCATCGCGCCGGCGATGACGCCGTTGCGCGACAACGGCAGGGTGATGGTCGCGAACGCCTTCCACGGCCGTGCGCCGAGGTCGTAGGCCGCCTCCAGCAGGCGGTTGTCGAGCTTGACCAGGTTGGCGTACAGCGGCAGCACCATGAACGGCAGGTAGCAGTAGACGATGCCGATGTAGGCGGCGACCGGGGTGTACAGCAGGCGCAGCGGCGCGTCGATCACGCCCAGCGCCAGCAGCAGCTTGTTGAGCACGCCGTTGCTGTCGAGGATGCCGATCCAGGCATAGACCCGGATCAGGAACGAGGTCCACGACGGCAGCACCACCAGCATCAGCGCCACGCTGCGCGCGGCCGGCGCCAGCCGCGAGATCACGTAGGCGATCGGGTAGCCGATCAGCAGGGTCAGCACGGTGGAGATGGCCGCGATCTTGATCGAGCTCAGGTACGCGCGCAGGTACTGGCTGTCGCCCAGCAGCGACAGGTAGCTGCTCAGGTGCAGCTTCAGCGCGAAGGCGTTGTCGACGTACTCCAGGATCGGCGTGTACGGCGGCATCCCGTTGGTCATGCGCGAGAACGAGATCCGCAGCACGATCAGGAACGGGATCGCGAAGAACACCAGCATCCACAGGTAGGGCGGCGCGATCACCGCCCAGCGCGCGCCCGGCAGCCAGCGCTTGAGGCGGCCGGCGCTCATGAGGTCAGCACCACGCCGTCGTTCTCGCCCCAGCTCAACCAGACCTCGTCGCCCCAGGTCAGGCTCTCGCTGGCCCAGCGCTCGCGGTTGGTGAAGTTGGCCATCAGCTTGAAGCCGCCGGGCAGGCGCACGTGGTAGACCGAGTGGCTGCCGAAGTAGGCGATGTCCTCGATCGCCCCGCGCGCCTTGTTGTACGGCTGCGCCGGCTCGTCCTTGCCGATGGCCAGCTTCTCCGGCCGCAGCGCGAACGACACCGGCTGCCCCTCGAAGCCGGTGATGCCGTGGCCGATGTAGATCGGCGCCGGCAGCACCTGCGTCTTCAGGGTGACGTACTCGGGCAGGTCCTCGTCGATCACCCCGTCGATCAGGTTGACCGAGCCGATGAACTCGGCGGCGAAGCGGTTGGCCGGCTGCTCGTAGATGTCGTCGGGCTTGCCGACCTGCTGGATCCAGCCCTGGTCCATCAGCGCGATGCGGGTGGCCATGGTCATCGCCTCCTCCTGGTCGTGGGTGACCATCACGCAGGTCACCCCGGAGGTCTCGATGATGTTGACCAGCTCCAGCTGCATCTTCGAGCGCAGCTTCTTGTCGAGCGCGCCCATCGGCTCGTCCAGCAGCAGCAGCTTCGGTCCCTTGGCCAGCGAACGCGCCAGCGCCACGCGCTGCTGCTGGCCGCC
>DNXT01000414.1 GCA_003505795.1 Lysobacteraceae bacterium
CGCCTCGCGCAGCGCGAACACCTCCGCATGCGGCCCGCCGGCGCGCTGGTGGAAGCCCTGCCCGACCACCGCGCCGTCGCGCACCATCACGCAGCCGACCATCGGGTTGGGCCGCGTCGTGTACGCACCGCGCTCGGCCAGCCGCAGCGCCTGCGCCATGAAACGGTGGTCGTCCGCGGAAAAATCAGTCATCGGCGGTTCGCCTGCTGTCGATACGCATCACCACGACCGGCAGCGACGCCAGCGGCAGCCGGGCGTGCCGCCGCCAACCGAGCCGCTGGTAGAACGGCACCCGCGCTTCGACGCAGTAGAGAAACAGCTCGGCGACGCCGAGCCGCGCGGCCATCGCCACGCAGTGCGCCACCAGCTGCGCCCCGAGCCCCTGCGAGCGCGCCTGCGGCCGTACCAGCAGCGAAGCCAGCCACGGCGAGTACTGCGGGAGGTCGGCAGGGTCCGCGCGCAGCAGGCTCACCGAGCCCAGCCACTCGTCGCCGTCCAGCGCCAGCCAGGTGTCCGGGATGCCGCCGCGCCGATGCGTGGCCAGCTCCGCGCGCGCCTGCTGCTCGGTCCAGTCCGGCAGCAAGCCGCCGAATGCCTGCACGTGCGCGCTCGCCAGGGCCGGAAGGTGCCGGGGCACGTCCGCCAGGCTGGCGATGCGCAGCGCCATCAGCGCTTGCCGTTCTTGCCTGCGTGTTCCAGCACCGCGCCGAGCAGCGGCAGCTGCTCGCTGCCGACCGGCAGGTCGCGCTCCAGCTTCTCGATCTCCTCGCGGAAATCGGCCACGTCCTCGAAGCTGCGGTAGACCGAGGCGAAGCGCACGTAGCCGACGTGGTCGAGCTTGCGCAGCTCGGCCATCACGAACTCGCCGACGCGGATCGACGGCACCTCGCGCTCGCCGCTCATGCGCAGCTGGTGCACCACCGCGCGCACCGCGGTCTCGATCTGCTCCTCGGACACCGGGCGCTTCTGCAGCGCGCGGTCGAAGCTGGTGCGCAGCTTGCGCGCATCGAACGCCTCGCGGCCGCCGTCGGTCTTGACCACCGTCGGCAGCTTCAGCTCGATCGTCTCCAGCGTGCTGAAGCGCTCGCCGCAGGCCTCGCACTCGCGGCGCCGGCGGATCGTCGCGCCGTCCTCGGAGACGCGCGAGTCGATCACGCGGGTGTCGTTGTGCTGGCAGAAGGGGCAGCGCATTAGGCGGGCCGGGACTCGGGCCCCGGGACCCGGGGCCCGGGAAAATGCCGGGCGGCGGCAATGCCGACATGACGACCCGGCCGCGTCGCGACGCAGCTACGGTCGGGACCCGATGTTGTTCCGGGACCCGGGTCCCGGGTCCCGGGTCCCGACACCCTAGCCATACACGGGGAACTTCTTGCACTGGGCGGTCACCGCCTCGCGCACGCGGGCGATCACCGCGTCGTCGTTCGGCGCGTCCAGCACGTCGGCGATCCAGTTGGCCAGCTCCACCGTGTCCGCTTCCCGGTAGCCGCGGGTGGTGATCGCCGGGGTGCCCAGGCGCAGGCCCGAGGTCACGAACGGCGAACGCGGGTCGTTCGGCACCGAGTTCTTGTTGACGGTGATGTGGGCCTTGCCGAGCGCGGCCTCCGCGTCCTTGCCGGACACGTTCTTGCCGATCATGTCCACCAGCATCAGGTGGTTCTCGGTGCCGCCGGAGACGATCTTGTAGCCGCGCGCGATCAGCGTCTGCGCCATCGCCTGCGCGTTCTTCACCACCTGCTGCTGGTAGCTCTTGAAGCCCGGCTCCAGCGCTTCCTTGAAGGCCACCGCCTTGGCCGCGATGACGTGCATCAGCGGGCCGCCCTGGATGCCCGGGAACACGATCGACTGCAGCTTCTTGACCAGGTCCTCGCCGGCGCCCTTGGCCAGGATGATGCCGCCGCGCGGGCCGCGCAGGGTCTTGTGGGTGGTCGAGGTGACCACGTGCGCGTGCTCCAGCGGGCTCGGGTAGACGCCGGCGGCGACCAGCCCGGCCACGTGCGCCATGTCGACGAACAGGTAGGCGCCGACCTTGTCGGCGATCGCGCGGAAGCGCGCCCAGTCGATCTTCCGCGAATAGGCCGAGAAGCCGGCCACGACCATCTTCGGCTTGTGCTCCAGCGCCAGCCTTTCCACTTCGTCGTAGTCGATCAGGCCGGCGTCGTCGACGCCGTACTGCACCGCGTTGAACAGCTTGCCCGAGGCGTTGACCTTGGCGCCGTGGGTCAGGTGGCCGCCATGCGCCAGCGACATGCCGAGGATGGTGTCGCCCGGCTGCAGCAGCGCGAAGTACACCGCCTGGTTGGCCTGCGAGCCGCTGTGCGGCTGCACGTTGGCGTACATATCTTCCGTGGAGCCCGCGCCGAACAGGGCCTTGAGCCGGTCGATCGCCAGCTGCTCGGCCACGTCGACGTATTCGCAGCCGCCGTAGTAGCGCTTGCCCGGGTAGCCCTCGGCGTACTTGTTGGTCAGCTGGCTGCCCTGGGCCTCCATCACCGCCGGGCTGGTGTAGTTCTCGCTGGCGATCAGTTCGACGTGATCCTCCTGGCGGCGGACTTCGTTGGCGATGGCCTGGGCCAGTTCGGGATCGTAGCTTTCGATGCGGACGTCGCGCGGGAACATCGGGTCTCCAGGAGGCGGTCGAGGGCTGGCAAGGGGCCGAATTGTAAGCCCGGTGCGGGCCGGAGACCAATTTCCCGGGCCGGAACGGGAACCGGCCGCACTGGGCGGCCGGCTCGGGATCGGGTCGGGCGGACGGGCTCAATGCGGGCTCAATGATTGAGCACCAGGTCCGCGATGATGCCGGTGGCGATGGCGACCATCAGCAGGTTGCCGCGGTCGTCGCGCACCCAGTGGTAGCCGTACGGCGGACGGCGCACGTGGTAGCGCGGATAGTCGTTCACCACGTAGACCGGGCCGCGGTAGTAGTCGTGGTAGCGCTGGCCGCGGGCCCATGCGTGGCGCGGCGGCGGCGGTGCCGGACGGTAGCCGTAGCGGCGGTCGTTGTAGCGCGCGTCGCGGTAGCCCTCGCGGTAGCCGTTGCTGTAATGGCGGCGGTCGTCGCGCCACTCGCGACGGTCGTCGCGGCGGTCCTGGCGATGATCGCGGTCGCGATCCCAGCCGTGGCGGCCGCGGTCGTGGTCACGGTGGTCGTCGGCGAACGCGGACGGCGCCACCGCACCCAGCGCCAGCAGCGCGGACAGGGCAAGAACGGTCAGTGGATTGCGTTTCATGGCGACGCTCCGTAACAAGTGGTCACGAGTCCACATCATGCGCAACGAATCTGAATGGGCTCCAGCTGGAACCGGTTCCGCCATCGCCGTCCCGATTCCGTTTAGCCGCCAGCCAGCGAGGCCGTCGCGCGCCGCGCGGTAGGGACAGGCCGCACGGCATCCCGGTGGCCGTCGGGCCCGCGCGCGGCCGCTGGC
>DNXT01000002.1 GCA_003505795.1 Lysobacteraceae bacterium
GGACTGAAGTCCCTCCCACAAGAAGCAACGGCCTCTATCGGCTGCATCGTCTCGCGCGGCGGCGCGCCAGGCAGCAAGGCTTCTCCATTCCACTACGGCGCGGACTGAAGTCCCTCCCACAAGAAGCAACAGCCTTTATCGGCTGCATCGCCTCGCGCGGCGGCGCGCCAAGCAGCACCGCTTCTCCATTCCAACGCGGCGCGGACTGAAGTCCCTCCCACAGAAAGCAAACAGCTCTCAGCGGTGGCATCGCCCCGCGCGGCGGCGCGATAAGCATCAAGGCTTGCCCTTTCCCAACGCGACGCGGACTGAAGTCTCTCCCACAGACTTCCGCTCGCCGGTAATGAATCCCGGGAAGGCCTCATCGCGACTGAAGTCGCTTCCACGGAGGTGGAGCCGGGGGGCTTGGTCAGCCCGGCAAGGTCAACCGCTCGGCCACCCAGCGCTCGGCGAAGCCGTCGCCGCGGGCGTTTTCCAGGAACCCGCAATGGCCGCCCCAATGCGCGACCTCCAGGTGCGCGCTGTCGGGCAGGCGCCAGCGCCGGAAGTCCTCGAACGGGATCACCGGATCGTCCTCGGCCATCAGGATGTCGGCCGGCACCTGCAGCGCGGCCAGGCGGTCGCCGGCGATCGAATAGCTGTCGAAGTAGCGCTCCAGGGTGCCATGCCCGGTATGCCGCTCGGCCAGCCAGGCCATCAGCCCGCGCATGTCCAGCGCCAGCGTCGCGTCGTCGTAGCCGTGCTGCTCGGGAAACAGCGCACGCTTGCGCAGCAGCGACTCGCGCCACTTGCGGCGGAAGTACCAGTCGTAGAACTGCGGGCCGTTCTCGATCCGCTCCATGGTCGCGGACGGGTCCAGCAGCGGGCACACCGCCGCGACCCGCTCCAGCGGCAGCCCCGCCGCGGGCGCGCGCAACGCCAGCCGCAACGCGAAGTTGCCGCCGAGCGAGTAGCCGGCCGCCAGCAGCCGCGGCGACGGAAAGCGCCGCCACAGGTCGGCGGCGGCGTTGACCACCTCGTCGATCCGGTCGGAATGGAACAGGTCGACGTTGAGGTGGTGGGTGCCGCCGTGGTCGCGGAAGTTCAGCCGGAACACCTGGTAGCCCAGGCCGAGCAGGCGCGCGGCGGTCAGCCGCATGTAGTTGGAGTCGGCGCTGCCCTCCCAGCCATGCAGCAGCAGCACGGTGCCGCGCGGCGCGGCCGCGTCCGGCGGGGTGCTGAGCCAGCCCTGCAGGCGCACGCCGTCGCCGCCGTCGAGGATGTGCGCGCTGGTGATCGCGCCGGTGGCGGCCAGCAGCTGCTGGCTGCGGCGGCGACGCAGCGCGCTGGAGCCGAGCACCGACTGCACGTGCGGGTTGCGCAGCCAGCGCGGCGGCTGGAAGTCCCCGGCGTTCATCCGGCCGCCCCCGCGCTGCGGGCGCAACGGAAGCCGCGCTGGGCTGCGACCGTGGTCATGCGCGGCTCAGGAGTCCATCGCCGCGACGATGCGCGCGCGCGAGGTCTCGGCGATGCGCCGGCGGCCCTCGACGTCGCTGACCGCGATCGGTTCGAGGAAATGCACCTCGGCCAGGCGCGCGGGCTCGCCGAGCATCCGCACCAGGTTGGCGAAGAAGCTCTCGTGCGGCCCGAACGCCACCACCGTCTGCATGCTGCCGCGCTCGCCATAGCGCAGCGCCACCGGCTGCACCGGCACGCCGGCCTCGACCGCGGCCTGGAAGATGCGCGCATGGAAAGGCCCGACCTCCGCGCCGCCGCGGGTGCGCCCCTCGGGGAACACGCCGACGGACTTGCCGCTGCGCAGCCGCGCCAGCATCTCCTGCAGCACGCCGCCGAGCGATTCGGTACTGCCGCGCTGGTGGAAGATGGTCTGCCCGCGCGCGGCCAGCCAGCCGACCAGCGGCCAGCCGGCGATCTCGCGCTTGGCGACGAAGCCCATCACCCGCTGGCTGTGCAGCACGGAGATGTCGACCCAGCTCACGTGGTTGGCCACGAACACGGTGGCGCCGGCCAGCGGCGTGCCGAAGCGGCGCAGCCGGAAACCGAAGATGCGCATCAGCAGCCCCTGCCACCAGCGGATCATCAGGTACGCGAGGGTGTCGTGCCGGCCGACCCGGATCCGCGCCAGCGCCGGCACGCAGATGCACAGCATCGTGACCGGCAGGCCGAGCAGGACGTGCAGCAGCAGCAGCGGCACGCGGTAGACGTAACGGAACCAACGCAGCGCGCCGCCAGCGTCGCGCGTGGCGGGCAGGGATGACTCGCTCATTCGGGCAAGGTACCGGAAACGGGAGGGAAGAACGCCGCTATTGTGACAGCAGCAGCGCGGCGCGCGCATCGCCGCCGGCGGATGGCGTGTTCCACTGGCGCGGCCAAGCGCCGCGGAGGCGGGCCGCGAACGGGCTCACGACTGCGGCGCCGGGACCACCGCCAGGGTCAGCCGCGACACGCAGACGCGCTTGCCGGCCGGGTCCTCGATGAGGATGTCCCAGACCTGGGTGCTGCGGCCGAGGTGCAGCGCCCGCGCGGTGCCGGTGACGCTGCCCGAGCGCGCCGCGCGCAGGTGGTTGGCGTTGATCTCCAGGCCCACGCACATCTGGCTGGCCGGGTCCACGCACAGGTTGCCGGCGCTGCTGCCCAGGGTTTCGGCCAGCACCACCGAGGCGCCGCCGTGCAGCAGGCCGTACGGCTGCCGGGTGCGCGCGTCGACCGGCATGGTCGCGCGCAGCCAGTCGTCGCCGGCCCCGCTGAACTCGATGCCGAGCTGCTCGATCAGGGTGCCGCGGCTGAGCCGGTTGAGGGCGTCGAGGTCTACGGGTTCGCGGAAGATCATGGGATTCGGGATTCGGGATTCGGGATTCGGGATTCGGGATTCGGGAAAAGC
>DNXT01000267.1 GCA_003505795.1 Lysobacteraceae bacterium
GGCCGGATCGATCGGCGGCGGCACGTCGAGTCCTGCCTGGGCGTCGGCGCGTGCATGCGCCCCGGCGCCGGCAGCCGGGTCCGAACCGGTTTCGGAGTCAGCCTGCCGATGGCAGCTGCAGCCGCCCAGCAACATCGTCAGCACCAGCGCCGATGGCCACTTTCCCATTCGCGATCTCCCCAACGCAGGCGGCGGAGTGTAGCCAGTTGCCGTGTGCCGCGCATTCAGTGCAGGCGGTTCATCGCCGCGACGCGGTCCAGCAGCGCCCGCAGTTCCGGCTGCAGCCGCGCCAGCGTGCGGTGCGCGTCGGCCTGCGGTCGCGTGGCCAGGTCCTTGAGCAGCTGTGTGCCGACGGTGAAGGCGGCGCACTCGTCGCCGCTGAGGTCGCGCTGGCGCTGCAGCTTTTCCAGGGCATGCATCCAGTCGTCCTGGGAGCGTTGCTCGAATTCGATCGTGCAGCGTCCGCTGCACGGCCTGCCATCGGTCTCGATGGGCGTGACGGTGATGCGGTAGCGTTTGTTCGGCATGGCGGGGTCATGGCGGGGGGCTGGGGCCAAGATAGGCCCGCCGCCGGTGCCCCGCGAGAGCGACGACCATGACGGAGTGTTCCAGCGCGCGGCGCGCGTCAGCGGCCGGCCTGCAGCAGCGGCAGCGGATCGTAGGCGCCGTGCTTGCCGTAGATGGCGTAGTGCAGGTGCGGCGGGGTGGTGCGCGCGTTGCCGGTGTTGCCCACCGAGCCGAGCACGCTGCCGGGCTGGACGACCTGGCCCACCGTCAGCGTGTCGGTCCAGGCGTCCAGGTGCGCGTAATAGTGGCGTTCCCAGGCCGGCCCGATCAGCCAGACCTGCTTGCCGCCGAGGCCGCCGTCGCGGATCGCGGAGACGATGCCGAGCGTGGCCGCACGCACCGCGGTCCCGCGCGGGGCGAAGATGTCCACCCCGGCATGGCGGCGGTCGCTGCCGCGCGGCGCGCCGAACGTATCGGCGATGCGCCTCGCCGGTACCCCGTCGACCGGCACCGGAAGCCGCGCCGGCGGCGGCATGCGCGACAGCGTCCAGGCGGTGCGCGGCCGCTCCATGAACGGCTGTCGCCAGGCCCAGTGCGCGGCCAGCGCTAGCGCGGCCAGGACCAGCGCGGTGCGCAGCAGCGCCATGCCGCGTCGCTGCCGCGGAGGAGATCGGGTGTCTGCCACGTGTGCGTCTGCAGGCGGGAACGGATCGCTGCAGGCTAGCGCGCCGATGCTGAGCCCCGCTTCACGCCGGGCCGTCGCGGCGGCCTGGCGCGCAAAGAAGTCCGGTTCTCGTTGGATGTGGACGATTGCGCCTGAAGTCGTCTTGATCGCCGATGCGGCGGACCTTTGCGGGAGGGCCTGAAGTCCGTCCCACAAGAGCAGTCGCGCGGCGCGGCATGCGCACGGGCTGGCCGGTCACTGCGGCGCGGACCGAAATCCCTCCCGCAGGTCATTTCCCGATGCGAACGGAGCCCTCAAAAAGAACGGGACGGCGCATGGCCGTCCCGTTCGTCGACTGGCGCCGCGGCCTGGATCAGGCGGCGGAGTCCTTGAGCTTCTTCAGCGCGCGGATCTTCAGCTTCACCGTCGGCGGCTTGGCGGCGAACCACTGCTCTTCCTTGGTGAACGGGTTGATGCCCTTGCGCTTCGGCTTGGCCGGCACGTTGACGGCGGAGATCTTCAGCAGGCCCGGCAGGGTGAAGCTGCCTGCACCCTTCTTGTTGACCGACGCGTGCACTGCGCCTTCCAGCGAAGCCAGAACCGCACGCACATCCTTGGCCGCAACCGAGGTGGCTTCGACGATGTGGGCGACCAGACCCGACTTGGTCAGGGCTTCCTTGATCGGCTTGGGAGCGGCCGGCTTGGCGGCTGCCTTGGTGGCGACTTTCTTCACTGCCTTCTTCGGGGCAGCCTTTTTAGCGGTCTTTGCCATGGTTTCCTGTTCCGTGAACGTTGGTTGTTGGGTCGCGCCGACCCCGTCGGCAACGCGAAATGTAGGGCATGTATCGCGCGCCGCCAATAGGCAGGACGGCAAAAACGCCATAAAAAACGATTCGGACAGCATTTTTCTTCATGAGGCCATGCCGAAACGGCCGGATCGCGTCCGCGCAAGGGGCTCATTCGTCGTCCTGTCCCGGCTGGTGTGCGGCGATCAGTCGCTGCTGCACCGGCGCCGGCACCGGCTCGTAATGGCTGAAATCCAGCGAATAGCGTCCGCGTCCGGCGGTCACCGACTTCAGTTCGACCGCATAGCCCTCCAGTTCCGAAAGCGGCACCTGCGCGTGGATCACGATCTCGCCGTGGCGGCTGTCGGTGCCGTGGATGCGGGCGCGCTTGGCGGCCAGGCCGCCGGTGATGTCGCCGGCCTGCGCTTCGGGCGCGCTGACCTCCAGTTCCACGATCGGCTCCAGGACCTGCGGCGAGGCGCGCGCGACCGCGTCCAAGAAGGCCTTCCTGCCGGCGGTGACGAACGCGATCTCCTTGCTGTCGACCGGATGGTGGCGGCCCTCGTGCACGGTGACGCGCAGGTCCTGCAGCGGGAAGCCGGCCACGGCGCCGCTCTCGATCGCCTGGCGCACGCCTTTCTCGACGGCCGGCATGAACTGGCCGGGGATGGTGCCGCCCTTGACCTCGTCCACGAACTCGAAGCCGCCGCCGCGCGGCAGCGGCGCCACCCGCAGGTAGACCTCGCCGAACTGGCCGGCGCCGCCGGTCTGCTTCTTGTGGCGGTGGTGGCCTTCGGCGGCGGCGGCGATGGTCTCGCGATAGGCGATGCGCGGCGTGCGCGTGACCACCTCCAGCCCGTAGCGCGACTGCAGGCGCTCGAGCATGATCCGCAGGTGCAGGTCGGACAGGCCGCGGATCAGCGTCTCGTGGGTTTCATGCTTGTGCTCGACGACGAACGCCGGGTCCTCCTGCGCCAGCTTCTCCAGCGCGCCGGCCAGTTTCTGCTCCTGGCCGCGGCTGGCCGGGGCGATCGCCAGCCCGAACATCGATTGCGGGAAGCGGATCGGCTCCAGGTGCAGGTGGTCCTGTTCGTGGCGGTCGTGCAGCACCGCGTCGAAATGGATCTCCTCGATCTTGGCGATCGCGGCGATGTCGCCGGCGATCACCTGCTCGACCGGTTCGTGCTCCTTGCCCTGGATGCGGTACAGGTGCGCGGCGCGCACCGGCTTGCGCGCGTCGTCGACCAGCAGCGGCATGTCGCGGCGCAGCGTGCCCTGGTACAGGCGGAACACGCCGAGCTTGCCGACGAACGGGTCGTTGACGATGCGGAACACGTCGGCGACCACCGGCAGCGCGGGATCGGCGCGGACCTCGACCGGCGCGCCGGCGGCGCTGAACGCCGGCGGATTGCCCTCCTGCGGATTCGGCAGCAGCTCGCGTGCGATGGCCAGCAGTTCGGGGATGCCGGCGCCGGTGCGGGCGGACACGAAGCAGACCGGGATCAGGTGGCCCTCGCGCAGGCACTGCTCGAAGGCGTCGTGCAGCTCGGACGCGCGCAGCCCCGACTCGCCCTGTTCCAGGTAGCGCTCCATCACCGACTCGGCGATCTCCACCACCTGGTCGATGATCCGCTGGTGCCAGGCACGGGCATCGCCGACGTCGCTGTCGCCCTCGGCGCAGCGGTAGCAGTCCACCACGCGGGCGCCGCCGCCGGCCGGCAGGTTGAGCGGCAGCACCTCGTTGCCGAACTGCCGGCGCAGCTCGTCGAGCAGGGTGGCGAAGTCGCTGCCTTCCTGGTCGATCTTGTTGACCACCAGCATCCGGCACAGGCGCCGCTCCAGCGCGCGCTGCATCAGCCGGCGGGTGCCGTGCTGCACGCCGCGGGCGGCATCGACCACGACCAGCGCGGTTTCCACCACCGCCAGCGCCGGCAGCGCGGCGCCGCGGAACTCGGGATAGCCAGGGGTGTCGAGCAGGTTCAGGTGGATGCCGTCGACGTCCACGCCGGCGAGCGCGCTGTCGATCGAATGGCCACGCTGCCTTTCCAGCGGGTCGTGGTCGGAGACGGTGGTGCCGCGCTCCACCGTGCCTGCCGCCTGGAGGGCGCCGCCGGCATGCAGCAGGGCTTCGAACAGGGTGGTCTTGCCGGCGCCGGGGTGGCCCGCCAGGGCCACGTTGCGGATGTCGCGGGTGGTGTAGGACATGAGGCCGCTCCTCGTGCAGGGATGGGCGTCATGGCTGTCCGTGGCGAGCAACCCGCGAGCGGCGGCTCGGTGGGCGGTCATGGCGGTGTGCGCGCACTGTAGCGCACGCCGCCGCGCCGGCCCGTTGCGCCGCACAAGGTCGTAACGAATGCTGTTCTATGGTGGCCTCCACTTTCACCACCGGAGCAATCGCATGGGTATCTCGCGTCACGCCAACGCACACTGGGAAGGCGACCTGAAGACCGGCAAGGGCCTGCTGAGCACGCCGCAGAGCGGGTTGCTCGACAACACGCGCTACGGCTTCAACAGCCGCTTCGGCGAGGAGAAGGGCACCAATCCGGAGGAACTGATCGCCGCCGCGCACGCCGGCTGCTTCACCATGGCGCTGTCGGCGCAGCTGAGCGAGGCCGGCTTTCCGCCGAAGTCGCTCGACACCCGCGCCGAGGTGGACCTGTCGATGGAAGGCGGGCCGCAGCTGTCGCAGATCCGGCTCAAGCTCAAGGCGGTGGTGCCGGGCATCGACGAGGCCAAGTTCCGCGAGCTGGCCGATGCGGCCAAGAAGAACTGCCCGGTGTCCAAGGCGCTGAGCGCGGTGCCGATCAGCCTGGACAGCGAGTTCTCCAGCTGACCCGGCCGGGCCCGCTGTCGATCCGCTGAATGCGGGTTGGCGGCGGGTCCGGATTCAGGATCGTTTCACCGCCGCGCGCCCAGCATCGCCGCGTCTCCCTCTGGAACGTGCGCAAATGAAGCCTCTGGTGCTGGGTGTCTTGGTGGCGGGGCTGGCCATCGCCGGCAGCGCGTCGGCGCAGCAGTACCGCGATGGCGGCTACTACGGCGACGAGGGTTACTACGGCAGCCGCGACGACGACCGCAGCAGCGGCTACGACTATGCGCGCGTGGTGCGGGTGGATCCGATCATCGTGTCCGACTACGGCGGGCGGCAGGACCGGCGCTGCTACGACCGCCCCGCCGACGGCTACGTCGACCGCAACGGCGGCTACGACGACGGCCGCTACGCCGGCTCCGGCGGCAACGATTCCGGGCGCACCCTGGCCACCGTGGTGGGCGGCGTCGCCGGCGCGGTGCTGGGCAGCCGGGTCGGCGGCGGCAACGGCCAGTTGCTGGGGACCGCGGTCAGATCGGAAGAGCGGT
>DNXT01000275.1 GCA_003505795.1 Lysobacteraceae bacterium
CGGCCGCCAGCCAGGCGCCCGCTTCCCCGAACCAGCTTTGCATCGCCAGGCTCGAACCGGCCGGGTTGCCGGCTCCCGCCGCCTGCAGCGCGCACTCGCGGGCCTGGCGGTAGGCGCCGATCGCACGTGCATGGTCCTGGCCCTTGAGCCAGCCGCCGGCGACCATCATGTGCACCGCCGCCTGCTGGTCCTGCCAGCCATGGCGTTGCGCCACCGCCAGCGCACGCTCGGCGCGCTGCGCCACCTGCGCCGGGCTGCCGCGCTCGAGCAGGGTCATCAGGTCCGCCAGCAGCTGCCGGTACACGACGCCGGGACCGCCGCCGCCGGATTGCGCCGCGGTCTCGCGCGCCACCTCGAACATGTCCAGCGGCGCATCGAGCCGCAGCGCGAGCCGGTCATGGCGGTCCAGCAAGGGCTGCCAGCGCGGATCCTCGTGGCTGTCCACCAGCACCAGGCGCACCTGCCCGGAACGCAGTGCCGCCAGCGCCGCGCCGACCCAGCGCATGAACGCCTCGTCGGCGACGACGCGATCCGGCTCCAGCACCACGGCCAGGTTGCGGAAATGCTCGCGATGATGCGCGGCGAAGGATTCGAACACCTCGACCGCCCCGGTGGCGCTGTCCGGATGTTCCGGCAACGCGCCGCGCCAGCCCAGCGCCACGCCCTGTTGGCGCAGTTCCTGCTGGCTGCCGAGATAACTCGACGACAGTGCATGCTTGAGTTCGCGGCTGTAGCCGAAGCCGGTCTCGAAGGCGCAGTCCAGCCGCAGGAAGTAGTCCGGCAACTGCCAGTCGCCCGGCTGCTTCTGCATTTCGAAGAACGCCGCCAGCAGGCGCGCGCCGCTGGCCGGCAGGCGCCATACCAGCAATCGCCAGGACGGCTCCTCGCAAAGCTGCAGCCACTGCTGGCGCAGGCGTTCCAGGCGTATCTCGACCGGATTCTTTCCCATCCCGCTCCTCCGTGCCCGGGCTCAGCAGTTCAGCTTGATTTCGGAGCCGTTGACCGAAACCCCGCCGCCGTTGATGACCACCTCCGATCCGCCGGCGGAGATCTTGATCTCGCCATCGGTGACTTCGATGAAGGCGCCTCCCACCGCGGCGGTCAGCTTGCTGCCCGAACCCAGGGTCATGTCGCTGCCGGACAGCTGCTCGTGCTTGCCGCTCACGCCCTGCTCGAAATCGCCATCGACGCTGATCGTGCGCGCGCCCTGGTTGCTGTCCTCGACCGGGCCGTTGACGCTGCGCTTGTCGCCGGCCGCGGTGATGCTCACCTCGCGACCGGCGTGCAGGGTCTCGCTGAGCCTGCCGTTGACCTCCCGGCTGGAGGTGCTGGTCACCGTTTCCTTCCAGCTGCCGGTACGCTGGCTGACGTAGTCGCCGGTCAGCGTGGTGGCGTACTTGCCGGTGATGGTCTCGGTGTAGCCGGCCGCGGCGATCGTCTTGGTCTGGCCGGCCTGGTAGTTCTGCGTGACCGCGCCGGTGACGTTGGTGGTGCGGGTCCCGGTGACGCCCAGGGTGTCGTCGCCGGTGACCGTGATGCCGCGGTTCGCGCCGACCGTGATGTCCTGGTTGGCGCCCACGCTCATGCTGTGGTTGACCGCCACGCTGGTGGACTTGTTGTTCTGGACGGTCGCGTTCTGGTCGTTGAGCACGGTGGTGACCATGTCGCGCTGGGCGCGCATGTTCAGCAGCTCGCCGCCGGCGCCGTCGTGCATGCTGATCTCGTTCCAGCCCGCGCCCTTGACCGTCTTCGACTTCAGCCCGCTGACCTCCATGCCGAACGGCGGCATGTTGTCCTCGTTGTAGACGCGGCCGGTGATGATCGGCCGATCCGGATCGCCGTCGAGGAAGTCGACCACGACCTCCTGGCCGACGCGCGGCGGCGACACCCCGCCCATGTCGGCGCCGGCCCAGGGACTGGCGCTGCGGATCCAGCACGAACTGTTCTCGCGGCGATCGCCGGCGCGGTCCCAGTGGAACTGCACCTTGACCCGGCCGTAGCGGTCCGCGTGCAGCTCCTCGCCGGGCGGACCGACCACGGTCGCGGTCTGCGGACCCGGCATGCGCGGCCATGGCGTGTGCCGCAGCGGCCGGTACGGGATCTTGCGCCGCAGCACCTCGGCCTGGAAACGATAGCTGGGCGCCTCGGCCTGGCCGGAGTCGCTGGAGAAATTGTTGCGCCCCTCGCGCTGCAGCCGCACCACGAAAAACTGGCGGTCGTCCTCGGCACGGCCGATGAAGTCCGGATGCCGCTCCAGGGTGAAACAGCCGCCGGCCTGCAGCCCGGCGACGTTGCCCTCGCATTCGAACAGTTTGGTCGGCCAGGCCGCCTCCTCGCTGCGCACCGCCGCCAGCGCCTCGCCGATCTGGCTGTCGGCGAAGCGCGCGGCGCCGTCGTAGCGATACTGTTCGAGCTCCGGCAGCACGCCGCTCGGCACGCTGCGACCGCGGCTGGCCAGCAACGCGCTGCGCGGCTGCTTGAAATCGAAGGTCTTCAGCGCCTGCGCGCTCGGCCCGACGCGGCGGCGCGCGCCCCAGCGATGCAGCCCGGTGCGCGCCAGCACGCCCTGGTCGGACAGGAACTCCACCGCGCCCGGCTCCCCGTAGGCGGTGCTGAGGGTGGAATCGTCGCTCAGCACCAGCGTGTGGCCCTCGTCGTGGTGCTGGAAACCGTAGTAGATGCCGGCGTCCTCGAGCAGACGCGAGACGAAGGCGAAGTCCGATTCGTTGTACTGCACGCAGTACGGCAGCTTGGGCAGGCGCCCGGCGTTGAGCTCGTAGCGGTAGTCGGCCAACTGCGGATAGGCGTCGAACACCTGCTCGACGATCTCCAGCACGCTCAGGTCCTGGAAGATGCGGCAGTTGCTGGTGTAGTCGAGGAAGGCGAACCAGGGCGCGATCTCGGCCCGGTAGCTGCTCAGCTGGGCCTCGCTGCCGGTGCTGGCGAACTCGCGCACGTAGCCATGCACGCTGCGTCCCCGGAACTCGTCGCCCAGGTGCAGCCGCAGCGGCTGCCCGACCAGTTGCTTGAGCTCCAGCCGCGGCTCGGCCGAGAGCATCTCGATGCGGTAGCAGAACGGCTCGGAAACCGCCTCGCCGCCGTCGAAGCGCTTGACGACGAACGTATCCCGGTCGAGCGCGGTCTCGACGCGGATCAGGCGCCGATCCTGGCTCAGGCGCGCAAAGGCACTGAATGGAGCAAGAACTTCGGCATGCATCGCAGGCGTTCCCTCGTCCCATGACGGTCGACAGCACGACTTTGCCATCGCCGACACGCAACGCCAAGAATTTGACGCAGGTAGCGCCTGCACATCTTTATGAATCTATTCAGCAAAATGCGGGACCGCGATGGCCGTCGCACTATGGCGGCCATCGCGGCGACGCGATCAGCGCGCCTTGTACAACTCGCTCAAGCGATCCGGCTTGCCCGCGATCCGCTCCAGGCCCGGATACAGCAGGCCGCCGTGGTAGCCGATCCGCACCGTCTGGTAGCGGTCGAACTGCTTGACCAGCAACTCGATCGGCGCCTGCGTCCCCTTGGCCGCGGCCACCGCGTCCTTGAGCCCGTCGTTGTCGTACTGGCGGCCGTTGACCGCCACGATCGTCATCCCCGGCGCGAGCCCGGCATCGAAGGCCGGGCCGTCCCACAGCACGTCGGTCAGCACGCCCTGGCCGTTGGTCGCCAGGCCCAGCGAATAGGTCAGGTTGACGCCCTTGCTGCGGGTCTCCAGCGCCTTGAAGGCCTCGCTCGGCTTGTCGCGGTAGACCAGCTTCCAGCCGCTGGCCTCGATGCCGTCGACGACCGGGCCGTGCCCGTCGATCCGGCTGCGCAGGAACCCGGCCCAGTCGTAGTCGGCGATGCCGCCGAGCGTGGCGACAATGTCCTCGAACGTGTACGGATTGACGTCCCAGTCGCCGTTGTCCATGCCGAAGAAGGCGCGCGCGAAATCATCGATCGAACGCTTGTCGCGGGTCAGCTCGCGCAGCTTCGCATCCACCGCCAGCCACACCATCTGCCCGCCGGAATAGTAGTCCTCGCTCATCTGGTAGTTGCGGAACGCGCGCGGCGCGCGCTGGGCGATGGTGGGATCGTTGGTGGTGTCCTGGATGGTCCGCCAGCTCAGTCCCGGACGGCCGCGGTCGTAGGTGGCGGCGACGTTGGCCAGCATCTCGCGCGCCTGGTCCTGGCTCCACAGCCCGGAACGCGCGGCCACGACCTGGCCGAAGAACTGGGTCTGGCCCTCGTACAGCCACAGCAGGCTGTCGCCCATCGGCACGTTGAAGTTGGGCGTGGCCAGGTCGGCGCCGCGGCGGTACTTGCCGTTCCAGGAATGGTTGAACTCGTGCGAGAGCAGGTCGCGCATGTACCAGCTCTTGTCCCATTCGGTGAAGTAGCCGACCGGGCCGCTGTTCTCGCTGGAGCGATGATGCTCCAGGCCGATGCCACCGAGCTTGTCGGTCAGCGCGAGCAGGAACTCGTAACGGTCGAAGTGGCGCGCGCCGTACAGCTTGTCCATCTGCTGGACCAGGGCCTGGTGGACCTTGACCTGCTCCGGCTTGCTCGCCAGGTACTTGGCGTCGTCGGCGAACACGTTCAGGTACACCGGCTGCGTGCCGGATTCGTCCAGGGCGATGCGCTTGTGGTACTTGCCGGCGAAGATCGGCGAATCGACCAGGTCGTCGAAGTCGATCGGCTTGAAGGTGACGGTGTCGCCGACGCGCTGCTGCGTCTCCAGCGCGGTCGCGTAGTCCCAGCCCCTGGGCAGGGTGACGCTGGCCTGCGCCTTGATGTTGCGCGCGAAGTATCCGGCCGGGTACAGCGCGTTGCTGTTCCACTGCAGGTTGAGCATCTCCGGGGTCATCACCACCCGTCCCTGGCCCGCGCCCTGCGACGACAGGAACTGGAACTCGGCGCTGATCTCGCGCACGCCCTCGGGCACGTCGACCTGGAACGCGTAGACGTCGTACTGGTCGCGCGTCCACTGCAGCACCTGGCCGGCGTCGGTCTTCACCACCAGCCCGGCGACCTTGTCGATCGCGCCGCTGGGCGAGTGGTGGCCGGGGATCCACTGCGGGTACAGCAACGTCATCGGCCCCGGCTTGGCCGGGATCGTGGTGCGCACCCGGAAGATGCGGCGCTCGATGTCGGTGGCGTCCACGTCGATGCGCAGGATGCCCTCGAACGGCACGTCCCGTGGCGGCGCGGTCTGCGCCTCGGCCCGGGACAGGGACAGCGCCGCGAGCAGCGACAGCGAAAGGACGGCGGGGATCTTCATCAACTCTCCAGGGGCCACTGCGGGTTCGATCCGGTCGATGCTAGCCCCGCCATTTCCCCTGCCCCCATGCCATAGGTCATGCGTGCGCGGGCGCGGACGTAAAAAAAAGGCCGCCAGTGCGACTGGCGGCCTTGTGCAGCGCATCCAGCGCGGCGCTCAATGCATCATGTTGATGTTGAGGTTGTGCATGACCCACAGCGAGCCGACCACGACGATGCCGATGATCAGCACCGAGAACAGGCCCACCTGCACGTTGGAGCGCTGTTCCGGCGAACGGTCCATGTGCAGGAAGTAGACGATGTGCACCAGCATCTGCACCGCCGCCAGCACCGAGATGACCAGCACGGTCACGCCCTTGGAGAACGCGCCGCTCATCACCATCGCGAACGGGATGACGGTGAGGATCACCGCCATCGCGAAGCCGACCAGGTAGGATTTCAGGCCGCTGCCGTGCGATTCGGCGGCGTGTGCGTTGGAGTGGTTGTCGTGGGCCATTACAGCGCTCCCAGCAGGTAGACGATGGTGAACACGCCGATCCAGATGATGTCCAGGAAATGCCAGAACAGGCTCAGGCACGCCAGCCGGGTGCTGTTGCGCGGGCTCAGGCCGTTCTTGGCGATCTGGATCACCAGCACCGCCATCCACAGCAGGCCCGAGGCCACGTGCAGGCCGTGGGTGCCCACCAGGGTGAAGAAGGCGGACCAGTAGGCGCTGCGGCCGGGGCCGGCGCCTTCGTGGATCAGGTGGTTGAACTCGTACAGCTCCATGCCCAGGAAGCCCAGGCCCAGCAGCGCGGTGACCGCCAGCCAGCCGTACAGGCCGCCCAGGCTGCGCTTGTGCGCGGAGATCATCGCCAGGCCGAAGCTCAGGCTGCTGAACAGCAGCAGGAAGGTCTCCACCAGCACGAACTTCAGGTCGAACAGCTCCCTGCCGGTCGGCCCGTCCACCGTCGCGTTGGCCAGCACCGCGTAGGTGGCGAACAGGCCGGCGAAGATGAGGCAGTCGCTCATCAGGTACACCCAGAAGCCGAACACGGTGTTGCCGCCGGCGTCGTGGTGCTCGTGGTCGTGGTCGTGGCCTCCCGCGTGGGCGGCCTGGTGGGTGTCGAGGGTCGTCGTGGACATGGTCATACCGCCTTCGCGGCGTGCGCCGCCTGATGCTTTTCCAACAGGGCGAAGCGCTCGTTCTCGATGCGCTCGACCTCGGCCGCCGGCACGTAGTAGTCGACGTCCTCGTCGAAGCTGCGCGCGATGAAGCTGCCGATCATGCCGACCAGGCCCACCACCGCCAGCCACCAGATGTGCCAGATCAGCGCGAAGCCGAGCACGGTGCCGAACAGGCCGATGAACACGCCCGCCGAGGTGTTGCGCGGCATGTGGATGTCGAAGTACTTGGCCGGACGCACCCAGCCCTTGCCGTTCTGCTTGTCTTCCCAGAACTGGTCGATGCTGTCCACGTGCGGGATGTGCGCGAAGTTGTAGAACGGCGCCGGCGAGGAGGTCGACCATTCCAGCGTGCGGCCGTCCCACGGGTCCCCGGTCAGGTCCAGGTTGTCCTTGCGCTTCCACACGCTGTAGGCGATCTGGGTCAGGTTGAAGAAGATGCCCAGGGCGACGATGCCGGCACCGACCGCGGCCACGTACAGCCATGGCACCCACTCGGGGTTGCTGTAGCTGTTGAGGCGACGGGTCATGCCCATGAAGCCGAGGACGTACAGCGGGGTGAACGCGGTGAAGAAGCCGATGATCCAGCACCAGAACGAGGCCTTGCCCAGCTTCTCGTTGAGCTTGAAGCCGAACGCCTTCGGGAACCAGTAGGTCAGGCCCGCCAGGTAGCCGAACACCACGCCGCCGATGATGGCGTTGTGGAAGTGCGCGATCAGGAACAGGCTGTTGTGCAGCACGAACGACACCGCCGGGATCGCCATCATCACGCCGGTCATGCCGGCGATCACGAAGGTGATGATGAAGCCGATCGTCCACATCACCGGGGCGGTGAAGTGCACGCGGCCGCGGTACATGGTGAACAGCCAGTTGAAGATCTTCACCCCGGTCGGGATCGAGATGATCATCGTGGTGATGCCGAAGAAGGCATTGACGTTGGCGCCCGCGCCCATGGTGAAGAAGTGGTGCAGCCACACGATGAACGACAGCACGCCGATCGCGGCGGTCGCGTAGACCATCGAGGTGTAGCCGAACAGCTTCTTGCGGCAATACGTGGCGATCACTTCCGAGTACACGCCGAACGCCGGCAGCACCAGGATGTAGACCTCCGGGTGGCCCCAGATCCAGATCAGGTTGATGTACATCATGGCGTTGCCGCCGCCGTCGTTGGTGAAGAAGTGCGTACCCAGGTAGCGGTCCGCACCCAGCAGCGCCAGGGCGACGGTCAGGATCGGGAAGGCGGCGATGATCAGGATGTTGGTGATCAGCGCGGTCCAGGTGAAGATCGGCATGCGCATCAGGGTCATGCCCGGCGCGCGCATGCGCATGATCGTCACGAAGAAGTTGATGCCGGTCAGCAACGTACCCAGGCCCGATAGCTGCAATGCCCATATGTAGTAGTCGACGCCGACCCCTGGACTGTATTCCAGGCCCGACAGCGGCGGATAGGCGAGCCAGCCGGTCTGGGCGAACTCGCCCACGAACAGCGACAGCATGATCAGCACCACGCCGGACATGAACAGCCAGAAGCTCAGCGAGTTCAGGAACGGATAGGCGACGTCGCGCGCGCCGATCTGCAGCGGCACCACCAGGTTGATCAGGCCGGTCATGAACGGCATGGCCATGAAGAAGATCATGATCACGCCGTGCGCGGTGAAGATCTGGTCGTAGTGGTGCGGCGGCAGGAAGCCTTCGCTGCCGCCGTGCGCCAGCGCCAGCTGGGCGCGCATCATCACCGCGTCGGCGAAGCCGCGCAGCAGCATCACCAGCGCCACGACGATGTACATCACGCCGATCTTCTTGTGGTCGACGGACGTCAGCCACTCGCGCCACAGCCAGCCCCACAGCTTGAAATAGGTCATCGCGCCGACGACGGCGATGCCGCCCAGCGCGACCGCCACCAGCGTGACCATGACGATGGGCTCATGGTACGGGACGGCTTCCAGGGTCAGTTTGCCCAGCATCACTTGTCTCCAGAGGTGCACATGGCGACCGGCTCGGCGGCCGGCGCCTGATGGTCGTCATGGCCGCCCATGCGGTGGCCCTTGCCCATCATGTATTTGTCGATCAGCGACTTGAACATGTCGCCCTGCACCGACGAGAAGTAGGTCACCGGGTAGTCGTTCTTGTCGTTGCGGTTGCCGGCCAGTTCCTGGTACTCGGCGGCCTGCAGCGACTTCGGCGACGCCTTGACCTTGGCCACCCAGGCATCGAAGCCGGCCTGGTCGGGGGTCGCGTGGGCCACGAAGTTCATCTTCGAGAAACCGTGGCCGCTGTAGTTGGCCGAGATGCCGGCGAACGCGCCCGGCTCGTTGGCGATCAGGTGCAGCTTGGTCTCCATGCCGGCCATCGCGTAGATCTGCGTGCCCAGCTGCGGGATGAAGAACGAGTTCATCACCGTGTCGGAGGTGATCTTGAAGTTCACCGGGGTGTCGACCGGGAAGTAGATCTCGTTGACCGTGGCGATGCCCTGCTCGGGATAGATGAACAGCCACTTCCAGTCCATCGAGACCGCCTCGATGGTCACCGGCTTGACGTCGGACTGCAGCGGCTTGTACGGATCCAGCGCGTGCGACGAGCGCCAGGTCAGCACCGCCAGCACCAGGATGATCAGGCAGGGGATCGACCAGACCACCACCTCGATCGCGGTGGAGTGGGCCCAGTTCGGCTCGTAGCGCGCCTTGGTGTTGGAAGCGCGGTACTTCCAGGCGAACGCCAGCGTCATCACGATCACCGGGATGACGACCAGCAGCATCAGCACCACGGCGGTGATCAGCAGGGTCTTCTCGTCCTGGCCGATCTGGCCCTTGGGATTGAGGATGGCCGAGTTGCAGCCCGCCAGCAGCAGGAACGGCAACAGCAGGCCTGGACGAAGTGCACGCCCGAGGTGTTTCAACGGAATCATCGGTCGATCCAATTGCGAGGGAGCGCCAACCCCGTTCCGGCACGGATCCGCAAGGACACGCAGGACCGCCTCCCTGCGCGGGATGCGGCGGACCCTGAACCGATGGACGTGGGTTAACGTGCCAATTTTATGCCGTGCTGCACCTGCACGAAAGCCGTTGACAATGATTCGGAGCAATGAATGCGGGCGATTCCGTGCGACATATTGCCGCAGATGAATGCGCGCCGCGCGCAGCCGTCGCACGCGCCGCCATGCCCGCAAGACGATCGGGCCGACCGCGATGCGGCCAGCCCGGTGTCGGGACCCGACGAAGAAGGAGATGGTGCCGGAAACAGGAGTCGAACCTGCGACCTACGCATTACGAATGCGCCGCTCTACCAACTGAGCTATTCCGGCGGAGCCGCGAATTCTAGGCATTGCGCCCAACGCGGTCAATTGACGGGCGCGTGCCGGTGCCATCGCGACCCGGCGCACCCGCCCTTGCCGCATCACCCCACCAGCTGCAGGCGCAGCTCCTTGGGCAGCGCGAACACCATCGATTCCGGTTCGCCGTCCAGCTCGGACACGCCGGTGGCGCCCAGTTCGCGCAGGCGCGCGATCACCCCGTCCACCAGCACCTGCGGCGCCGAGGCGCCGGCGGTGAGGCCGATGCGGCGCTTGCCGGCCACCCAGGCCGGGTCGATCCCGGCCGCGTTGTCGATCAGGTAGGACTCCACGCCGTCGCGCTTGGCCAGCTCGCTGAGCCGGTTGGAGTTGGAGCTGTTCGGCGAGCCCACCACCAGCACCAGGTCGCACTCGCGGGCCAGGTCGCGCACCGCGTCCTGGCGGTTCTGGGTGGCGTAGCAGATGTCGTCGTTCTTCGGCCCCTGCATCGCCGGGAAGCGCGTGCGCAGAGCCTCGATGATGCCGCGGGTATCGTCCACCGACAGCGTGGTCTGGGTGGTGTAGGCCAGGTTCTCCGGCTGCGCCACGTCGAGCGTGGCGACGTCGCCGATGTCCTCGACCAGGTAGATGCGCCCCTGCCCGCGCTCGCGGCTCCACTGCCCCATCGTGCCCTCCACCTCCGGGTGGCCGGCGTGCCCGATCAGCACCACGTCGCGGCCGGCGCGGCAGTGCCGCGCCACCTCGAAGTGGACCTTGGTCACCAGCGGGCAGGTCGCATCGAACACCTTCAGGCCGCGGCGGTCGGCCTCCTTGCGCACCGCCTGGGAGACGCCGTGCGCGCTGAAGATCACCGTCGCGTTGTCCGGCACCTCGTCCAGTTCCTCGACGAAGATCGCGCCGCGGTCCTTCAGGTCGTCGACCACGAAGCGGTTGTGCACCACCTCGTGGCGCACGTAGATCGGCGCACCCAGGGTCTCGATCGCGCGCTTGACGATCTCGATCGCGCGATCGACGCCGGCGCAGAAACCACGGGGATTGGCGAGCAGGACGTCCATGGCGGGCATTCTACGGGAATGGCGAACAGGGAATGGGGGTCGGAGCGGGCGGCGCGGGTCCGGACCGCAGGACGCTTCAGCGCCGATTCCCGATTCCCGATCCCCGGTTCCCGGCCTTGTCGAACAGGCCGAACACGGCGATGCCGACCGCGCCGGCGACGATCGCCGAGTCGGCGATGTTGAATGCCGGCCAGTAGTGGTCGCCGACGTACCACTGGATGAAGTCGACCACGTGGCCGTGCAGCAGCCGGTCGATGACGTTGCCGATCGCGCCGCCGATCACCAGCGCGTACGGCAGCGCGCTGCGCCACTCGCCGCGGCCGGTGCGCGCCAGCCAGAACGCCAGCAGGCCGCTGATGCCCACCGCCAGCGCGGTGAAGAACCACAGCTGCCAGCCGCCGGCATCGCTCAGGAAGCTGAACGCGGCGCCGGTATTGTAGGTCCGGAACCAGTTCCAGAAGCCGTCGATGACCGGTACCGGGGTGTATTCCGGCAGGCTCGACAGCACCCAGGCCTTGCTCCACTGGTCCAGGCCGATGATCGCCGCCGACAGCAGTAGCCAGATCAGGGCGTTGGGTTTGGGGGTGGCGGTCATCGCAGCATTACCTTGGCTTGTCCCTTCTCCCGCTGGCGGGAGAAGGTGCCCGGAGGGCGGAAGAGGGAAGAGGGAAAGTAAGCAAGGACGGCAGAGGAAGCACAGCGCCGGACCGGCCCTGGGAGCCCGCATCCGGCGCTGCACGCCACCTTCCCCCGCAGGCGGGGGAAGGAACGGCATGTCAGAACCAGCGCCGGTCCTCGCCCGGGCCGGCGACGTTGCTCACGCAGCGGCCGCACAGCTGCGGATGGTCCGCATCGACGCCGACGTCGGCGCGATGGTGCCAGCAGCGCACGCACTTGGCCTTGCGGGTCGGCTGCGCGCTGACGAAGACCTCGTCGGTGCTGGCCTCGCGCACGGCGACGTCGCCGCTGATGAACAGGAAGCGCAGCTCCTCGGCCAATGGCTGCCAGCGCGCGGCGCTGGCGGCGTCGGCGGCGACGGTGATCTCCGCCTCCAGCGCCGCGCCGATCGCGCCGTTGGCGCGCATCGGCTCCAGCACCTTGGCGACCTGCTCGCGCAGGGCCAGCAGCTTGTCGACGTCGGCCGCCGCCAGCGGCGCATCGGCCGGCAGCGGCGCCAGCCCGTCGTACCAGGTGGCGAACAGCACGTTGCCGGCGCGTTCGCCCGGCAGGTAGCCCCACAGCTCCTCGGCGGTGAAGCTGAGCACCGGCGCGATCCAGCGCACGAACGCCTCGGCGACATGGAACATCGCGGTCTGCGCCGAACGCCGGCCGCGCGAATCCTCGGCCATCGTGTACAGGCGGTCCTTGGTGACGTCCAGGTACAGCGAGCCCAGGTCGACGCTGCAGAAGTTCAGCAGCGCCTGCACGATGGTGGCGAAGTCGTAGCGGTCGTAGGCCGCGGTGATCCTCTGCTGCACTTCCCAGGCGCGGTGCACGATCCAGCGGTCCAGCGCGACCATGTCCGCCAGCGGCACCTGATGCAGCGCCGGGTCGAAGCCGTGCAGGTTGCCGAGCAGGAAGCGCGCGGTGTTGCGCAGGCGGCGGTAGGCGTCGGCGTTGCGCTTGAGGATCTCCTGCGACAGCGACATCTCGTTGCTGTAGTCGGCCGAGGCGATCCACAGACGCAGGATGTCCGCGCCCAGGGTCTTCATGATGTCCTGCGGCTCGATGCCGTTGCCCAGCGACTTGGACATCTTGCGGCCGTGCTCGTCGACGGTGAAGCCGTGGGTCAGGCACTGCCGGTACGGCGCGGCCTTGTCGATCGCCACGCCGGTCAGCAGCGAGGACTGGAACCAGCCGCGGTGCTGGTCCGATCCTTCCAGGTACAGGTCGGCCGGCTTGGGCAGGCCGCGATCGGGCAGCACCGCCTCGTGGGTGACGCCGGAATCGAACCAGACGTCGAGGATGTCGGTGATCTTGTCGTACTGCGGCGCCTCGTCGCCGAGCAGCTCGGCCGCGTCCAGCGCGTACCAGACGTCGATGCCGCCCTGCTCCACCCTGTCGGCGACCTGGCGCATCAGCTCGACGCTGCGCGGGTGCGGCTCGCCGCTCTCGCGGTGCACGAACAGCGCGATCGGCACGCCCCAGGTGCGCTGGCGCGAGATGGTCCAGTCCGGGCGGCCCTCGACCATGCCGGCGATGCGCGCCTGGCCCCACTCCGGATACCACTTCACCTGCTCGATCGCGGCCAGCGCGTCGGCGCGCAGGCCGGCCTGCTCCATCGAGATGAACCACTGCGGGGTGGCGCGGAACGCGATCGGGGTCTTGTGGCGCCAGCAGTGCGGATAGCTGTGCTCCATCCTGCCGGCCGCCAGCAGGGTGCCGTTGCCGCGCAGCGCCTCGACGATGGCGTCGTTGGCCTTCCAGATGTGCAGCCCGGCCAGTTCGACGCCGGCGAACGCCGGGGTCGAAGGCAGGTAGACGCCGCGGCCGTCGACCGGGTTGATCTGCGCCGCGCCGTAGCGGTCGAGCAGGCCGTACTGCCGGGAGACCTGGTAGTCCTCCTGGCCATGGCCGGGCGCGGTATGCACCGCGCCGGTGCCGTCCTCGTCGGAGACGTGGGCGCCGAGGATCAGCGGGATGTCGCGCTCGGCGTAGGCCGGGTGCGCCAGCAGCAGCCCTTCCAGCGCCGCGCCCCTGGCGCGGCCGTGCACGGCCACCTCATCGACGCCGTAGCGCTGCAGCGCCTTGGCCGCCAGCGCCTCGGCCAGCACCAGCCAGCGCGGCGCACCGGCGCGGGCCGGCCCTTCGACCAGCACGTAGTCCAGGTCCGCGCCCAGCGTCACCGCCAGCGACGCCGGCAGCGTCCACGGCGTGGTGGTCCAGATCGGCACCGCGACCTCGACCCCGGCCGGCGGCTGCACCCCGAACTTCGCCGCCAGCGCCGTCGCGTCGCGCGCCGCATAGGCCACGTCCATGGTCGGCGAGACCTTGTCGGCGTACTCGATCTCGGCCTCGGCCAGCGCCGAGCCGCAGTCGAAGCACCAGTGCACCGGCTTCACGCCGCGGGTCAGGTGGCCGTTGTCGATCACCTTGGCCAGCGCGCGGATCTCGTTGGCCTCGAAGCGGAAGTCCAGCGACTTGTACGGGTTGTCCCAGTCGCCGATCACGCCCAGCCGCTTGAAGTCGCGGCGCTGCAGGTCGATCTGCTCGGCGGCGTACTCGCGGCACTTCTGCCGGAACTCGGTCGCGTCGAGCTTGACCCCGACCTTGCCGTACTTCTTCTCGATCGCGATCTCGATCGGCAGGCCGTGGCAGTCCCAGCCCGGGATGTACGGCGCGTCGAAGCCGGCCAGGTAGCGCGACTTGACGATGATGTCCTTGAGGATCTTGTTGACCGCGTGGCCCAGGTGGATCGGGCCGTTGGCGTACGGCGGGCCGTCGTGCAGCACGAACAGCGGCCGGCCCTTGGCGTTCTCGCGCAGTTGCGCGTACAGCCCCTCCCGCTCCCAGCGCTCGAGCATCGCCGGCTCGCGCTTGGGCAGGTCGCCGCGCATCGGGAACTCCGTCGCCGGCAGGTGGAGGGTGGCTTTGTAGTCCTGGCTCACGCGGTCGCTCGCAGTCGTTGTTCGTTGAGAATCCGGCGCGCTTCTTGCGCGTCGCGGTGCATCTGTTCGGTCAGGGCGTCCAGACCGGAGAACTTCGCCTCGTCGCGCAGCCTGGCGACGAATTCCACTTCGATGTGGCGGCCGTACAGGTCGCCCTGGAAGTCGAACAGGTGGGCCTCCAGCAGCGGCTCGACCCCGGCCACGGTCGGCCGGGTGCCGAAGCTGGACACCGACGGCCATGGCCGCTCGAACACGCCGTGCACCCAGGTCGCGTAGATGCCGGCCAGCGCCGGCGTATGCGGGAAGCGCAGGTTGGCGGTGGCAAAACCGAGCGTGCGCCCGAGCTGCTTGCCGCGCACCACCCGGCCGCCGATCGCGTACGGCCGCCCGAGCAGGTCCGCGGCATGGGCGAACTCGCCGGCCATCAGCAGCTCGCGGATGCGCGTGCTGGAAATGCGCTCGCCGTGCAGGTGCACCGGTTCGATCTCGCCGGCCACGAACCCGGCCTCGGCGCCGATCCGCTGCAGCAGCGCGATGTCGCCGCCACGCCGGTGGCCGAAGCGGAACTCGGGGCCGATCCAGACCTCGCGCGCGCGCAGCCGCCGGACCAGCGCGGTGTGCACGAAGTCCTCCGCGCTCATCGAGGACAGGCGCCCATCGAACCGGATCAGGCCGACGCTGTCGGCACCGAAGCGCTGCAGTCCCTCGACCTTGGCCCGCGCCAGGGTCAGCCGCGGCGGCGGCGTCCCCTGGGCGAAGAACTCGCGCGGCAGCGGCTCGAAGCTC
>DNXT01000274.1 GCA_003505795.1 Lysobacteraceae bacterium
CTGTCGCGGCAGGCAATCTTCAATGCGGCGGAATTGCGCAGGAGTGAGTTCCATGCGCCTAGCATAGCAATTAGTGTTAACAGGCCCTAGTCCAAGGATTGGCGCCTGCCGATCCAGGTCGCGAACGGTGCCAGCCGCAGCCGGCGCAGCGACACCGCTCCGGGCGTCGCCGGATCGGTTGCCGCCAGGGTCGTGGCCTGGCCGGCATCGAGATCGACCGTCTGCGCCCGGCCGCTCATGTTGATCGCGACGACCACGTCGGGTGCGGCCGCCACCCCGGTCCTCCGGAAGCTGAGGACATCCGGGTTTTCCCGATCCAGCATCTCGGTTCGCCCGTCCTTCATCACCGGCTCGGCCTTTCGCAGCCGAAGCAGCGTGCGCCACCAGTTCTGCAGCGACTCGGGGTCCTTCAGCTGCGTCTGCAGGTTCAATGTCCGATAGTCGGGCGGAATGGGAAGCCAGGTCTCCGGATTCGTCGAGAACCCGGCCTGCGGGGCCGGGCTCCACTGCATCGGCGTCCGCGAGCCGTCCCTGCCTTTCTCCTTCGGCCAGCCGGTGATGCCGATCGGGTCGCGTACGTCCTCCTTGCGCGCGGGCGTGGTCGTGCGCATGCCGAGCGGCGCACCGTAGTAGGTGAGCGCAGCCCCGCGTGGCATCAGCAGCACCGCGGCAAGCCCCTTGGCGATCTGCACGTCGTGCACCCCATCCCCGAAGCGGTCGATGGAACGTGGATTGTCGTGATTGTCATACGCATACAGCGGCGTGCCCGGAAGCCGGGTCTCGGCCTCTTCCAGGGTGCGGCGGAAATGCCGGGCCTCGTATTTCCCTCCACTGAAACCGGGGAACATGTTCATCGGCAGGTGCAGCTGCGGGCCGGGCTCGCCGGTATACCAGTCGGCGAGGGCCTGCAGGTTGGGAAGGTAGGTCTCGCCGACCAGGACCCGGTCTCCCGGGTATGCATCCACCATCTTGCGCAGCCGCGCGACGAGCGCGTGCGCCTCGGGCAGGTTGTCGATGTGGACGATGTCCTGGACCGGATCCCCCTGGGCATTGAGGCGTCCGCTCTCCGGCGCGTCCCGCAATGCGGCGTCCTCATAGGTCGTGGTGATCACGTCGAGCCGGAAGCCGGCCACGCCGCGATCCAGCCAGAAACGGATCGCGTCGAACATCGCACGTTCCACCTCGGGATTGCGCCAGTTCAGGTCCGGCTGTTCCTTGTAGAAGTGATGGAAGTAGAACTGCTTGCGCGCAGGAACCCATTCCCATGCCGAGCCGCCAAACGAGGAGATCCAGTTGTTCGGCGGTACCCGGCCCTCGTGCTCGTTGTTGCGCTGCTGGCGGCTCAGGTTGTCCGCGGAAGCGGGCAGGCCATCGCTCCAGACGTACCAGTCCGCCTTCGGGTTGGTGCGCGAGCCCGCCGACTCCCTGAACCAGGCATGCTGGTCGGACGTGTGGTTCATCACCATGTCGAGCAGGACGCGCAGACCTCTGTTGCCGGCCTCGGCCAAGAGCCGGTCGAAGTCGGCCAGCGTTCCGTATTGCGGGTCGACGGCCGTGTAGTCCGAAATGTCGTACCCGAAATCGACTTGCGGCGAGGGATACATCGGGGTGATCCACACCGCGTCCACGCCGAGGTCGCGGATATCGTCCAGGTGTTCGGTGATCCCGTTCAGATCTCCCACGCCGTCGCCATCGGTGTCGCCGAAGCTCCGGGGGTAGACCTCGTAGATCACCGCGTCGCGCCACCAGGGGACTGCCTCGCCACTGGATGGCCCCGCATCCAGCGGTCTTGCCTGGACCGAGCCTGTCCCTGCCAACGTCCAGAGCCATGCGACCAGCGCGATCTTGAGCATTCCGGCCTCGCGGAAAAGCAGATTCGTCGCGACAGCGTAACGCGGGGAAACGCAGGCCGGGCGGGAAAATGCGGCTATCTGTGACGGTCGGCAAGACCGGCCGGCGTCCTCGGCGACTTGCGAGCCAGGCGATCCACGGGCCATCGGCGGATGGCGCGATGCGAAGGAGCGCCCGGGTCCGCCCTGGAGCGGCGTGTCGTCGTTCTCCGGTCCCCGCTCCGTCGCTCGCCTTGCGGGGTGGCCCGTCGCGCAGGCCCCCGGCCTTCCGCTGCTCGGCTAGGAGCGCGCTTGTCGGGCCCGCGACAGCTCAGGCGCCGCTGCGCTCAACAGCGAGCGGTCGAGCTCGAACGTGGCCGGCGCCGCGCCATGTGCCGGCGTCGTCGCCGGCGCCGCCTTGATCGTGATCGAGCGGATGGCGTCCTTCACCTCGGCCAGCGGCACGCTGTCGGACAGCCGCTGGAAGGTATCGCGGCTGTTGTAGCCGGAGGTGTCCTTCAGGTAGGCGTCGTACATGGACAGCAGTTCGCTGCAGGCGGCCGACAGCGCCTTGAGGCTGCCGCTGGCCAGTGCCTTGCCGATCTTGTCCAGGCTGTGCAGCGAGTCGGACAACCAGAGCAGGTCGTAGCGGGCCTTGTTCTGTTCCGGCGCGCTGTGCCCGCGGGTATAGGCGCTGTAGTTCCTGATCGTCGCGGCCACGCGCGCGACATGTTCGAACAGCAGGCCGATCTCGCCGGAGATGTCCAGGCCGTCGATCACGATGGTCGGAACCGGCTGTTCCACCGGTTCCTGGCTCTGCGCGTCTAGGGAGTGCCTCAGTTCGCTGTGCTCGCGCTGCAGGGCGTTCAGCTGCTCGGTGAGGCCGGCGGCCTTCTCGTCCAGCTTGGCCAACGCGCTCCGGTAGCGCGCGATCAGCTCCTGGGTGTCCTCGTGCCCCTGGCGCTCGCGGCGCAGGCTCCTGCTCCAGACGATGGCAAGGATCGTGGTGATGAGCGCCCAGCCCGAAGCGGCCGCCATGAGGATCGATGAAAGAGCGCTCATGCCGCGTCCTCGAAGAGCGAATGTGTGCGGGTTTCGGGCTTGCGGAGCTGCATGGGCGGGAAGGCGCTTGGATCCGTGGAATGGATGGGTTCGTAGCGGCGAACGTCGCGGGCTGCCCGGTTCGCCGATACGGGACAACCCGGACCTCGACAGGCGGCCGCGGCAGCATTGCGTCCGCTGGCGACGTCATCACCTCGCGAGATGCCGGCCCCTGGGCGGCACGTTTCTGTGAAACGCGTTCGCAATGCGCGGCCGGCTTCACGAAAAAAAGCATCGGCCGCCGGCCGGATTTCTTGAGCACGCATGCGCGTCGATCGGCCCTGGCCGGGACCCGTCGGCGTGCCGGGCAGCCGGGAGACGGCGCGTGCCGGCACTTGGCGGGGTGCGTGCGCGGCGATTGCAACGGCAGGTGCCGCATCGTGCACGTGCCGCTCGATCCCGGCACGCGGGGACGCTTCAGCCGGCGCCGCCCGCGCCGTCTTCCGCGGCCAGAACGCCGTGCAGGAACGCGAGCACGCCGGCAACGTGCCCGGCTGCGACCAGTTGCGCCGCGGTGAAACCGCCCAGGCTTGCGATGCCGTCGCCGTGATACCAGTCGAGGACCCGGTGCGGATCGGCGACCAGCGTCGTCGCGATCCGCAGGACGACCTGCGCCGGATCGGCGTCGAAGGCCGCGCTCATGCAGCTCCCGGCGCCGGAAAGTCGACCACGAAACGCGCGCCCGGCGGGCCGTAGGCGCTGTCCAGGCAGATCCGCCAGCCGTGCGCGATGCAGATCTCGCGGCAGATCGCCAGGCCGAGGCCGGCGCCGTCGCCCTCGCGCGGCTTGCCGCGCCAGAACCGCTCGAACAGGCGGCTCCGATCCTCTTGCGCGACGCCGGGGCCTTCGTCTTCCACGCTGAAGCCGGTGGCGCCGATGCGCACGCGTATGCCGCTGCCCGCCGGCGCATGGTGCAACGCGTTCTCCAGCAGGTTCTTGGCCAGCACGAATACGGCGGCGGCGTCGGCCTCGACGCTCGTGCCGGCGCCCTGGCCGCGCTGCACGTCCAGATGCACCGACCGCTGGTCGGCGAGCCGCGCCAGATACTCGGCCGCATCGGCGACCACCTCGTCGAGGCTGATCGCCGCGAACTGGTAGTTGTGGCCCTCGCTGACCTCGGCCAGCTGCAGCAGTTGGTGCACCTGCCGCGCCATCAGGGCGGTGTCGCGGAGCAGCAGCGCCTTGTCCGTGGCGCCGCCGAGTTCGATCTGCGCCTGCAGCAGCGCCAGCGGCGTCTTGAGCTCGTGTGCGGCGGAGGCGAGGAATTCCTGCTGCACGCGGAATCCGTTCTGCAGGCGCCCGAGCGCGGCGTTGAAGGCGTCGATCAGCGGCACCAGCTCGGCCGGCAGCCGGTCGGGCTGCAGACGCGCGTCCAGGGTGCGCGGACCGATGCGCGAGGCCACCTCCGACGCCCGGCGCAGCGGGCGCAGCATGCGCCGTACGGTCAGGAACACGACCAGCCCGAACGTCGCCAGCGCCAGCAGCACGGTGACGGTGCCGGAGCGCAGGTACAGCTTGCCCGCATAGTCGTTGAGGGTGGTGACCAGCCGGTCGCTGCGGGCGACCCGGACGGTATAGGTCTGGCCGCGGTGGACGATGCGCTGCTCGGTCACCTGCAGGCGCACGGCCAGATCGCCGCTCGGAATCGTGACCGTGCGGTCGTCCGGCTTCATCGTGGCCAGGGCCTGCAACGCCGGCCCTTCGATGCTCTCGGCGACGGTGCGGCCCTGCGAATCGAGCACGCGGTAGGCCGTGTCCTTGGGCATGGCGTCGTAGGTGCTCGCCGATTCAGGCTTGAGGACGAGATCGACCCGGCCGTCCGCGTCCACGCGCAGCCCGTGCTGGATATGGAGGATCTCCTCGTCGAGCTCGGCACGCAGCATGTTGGCCGGCGACCGCGGCCAGATGAGCAACGACATGATCGCCACCGCGACCACCATGGCGGCCAGCACGCCGGCCATGGCCGCCAGCATCAGGCGCGCGCTCAGGCTACGCGGAAGCACCGGGGCCCCGCAGGGCGAAACCCTGGTTGCGCAGGTTGACCACGGACAGGCCGCAATCTATGGCGAGCAGCTTCTTGCGCAGCCGGTGCAGGGCCACGTCCAGGGCGTTGGGGGTCACCGCCTCGGCCAGCCCCCAGGCCGCCGATTCCAGCGTGGACCGCCGCACCGTCTGCCCGGCCGCGCGCACCAGGCAGATGGCGATCTGCAGTTCCGCCGGGGCGAGGCTGACCTGTTCGCCGGCGCAGACCATGCAACCGCTTTCCGGCACGATCTGCAGGCCGTGGTAGGCCAGCTGCGGGTCGCGCAGGTCGGCGGGGCGACGCATCAGCGCGCGCACGCGCGCGGACAGCTCTTCCAGCGCGAACGGCTTGGGCAGGTAGTCGTCGGCGCCGGCGTCCAGGCCGTCCACGCGGTCGCGCAGGGCATCGCGCGAAGTCAGCATCAGGCACGGGATGGCGTGGTCGGCGGCGCGCAGGCGCCGGACCAGGTCCAGGCCGTCGCCGTCGGGCAGGCCGCGGTCCACGATCGCCATCGCATAGGCCTGGCCGGCGATGCCCTGCCAGCCCGCCTGCAGCGTATGGAACACGTCCACGGCGATGCCGTGCGCGGCCAGGCCGCGCTCCACCAGGGCCGCCAGGCGCGCGTGGTCCTCGACCAGCGCGATTCGGTTGGGAAGGGGGACGGAGGAGGGGAACATGGCCGGGCGAGGATAGTCCAACGCGGACGCGGCGGGCCAGGAACCGCGGCCGATGCCGATGCGCAGCCAGGTGCTGCTGGCGTTCCGGGCACCGCCGAATGCCGGCAGCGGCGAGGCAACGGAAGCGGCGTAGTTGCGCATGGTTGGGGGCTTCGCGTGGGGAACCTCGCCAGTCTTTGCGGCGGCGACTTACATGGTCCTTACCGGCGCGCGCGCCGCTCCGGTCGCGTCGCCGGGGTTCGCCCCGCTACCGGACGGGAACCGGACGCGGCGTGCCGGCCGGCTCGGGTCGCCCGAATACCGGGCGGCCGCTGGCCGACCAGCCGACGCGCTGCATCCGCGGCGCGCGGCGTGCGCTGCATTTCATGTCCGGTGCGGGGTTGGCGTGGTAGACGATCCAGGTCTCGCGGCCGCCGGGCGTATCGAAGAAGCCGTTGTGGCCCGGCGCATAGACGCCGTTTTCGGGGTCTTTGGCCAGCACCGGCGCGTCGGCCTTGGTCCAGCTCGCGGCCCGCAGCGGATCGCTGCCCGCCGGCGCGCTCAGCAGGCCGATGGCGTAGTCGTCCGACCAGCAGGCACTGCCCGAGTAGGTCAGGAACAGATCGCCGCGCGGGCCTCGGAGGAATTGCGGCCCCTCCAGGATCTGGCGTCCGCCCTGCCGCTCCCAGGTCCGGTCGGGCCTGGCGATGATGGTTTCCTCGCCCGCCAGGGTCCACGGATCGGACATCCGCACGATCGACAGCACGCTGTCGGGGCCGAGGTAGGGCGAGTATACGAAGTAGCGCTTGCCGCCCTGTTCGAAGGTGGTGCCGTCGATTCCGGGATGGGCCGTGCGCAGGCGTCCGCGATCGGTCCAGCGGCCCTGGGTCGGGTCGGCATGGGTATTCTCGAGGACGAAGATGCCGCGATGCGCATCGTCGTTGTGGGCGTCGTCCGAAGCGGTGTAGTAGATGAACCAGCTGGCGCCGATCCGATGCAGTTCCGGCGCCCAGATGGACTTCGCGTTCGGGCCCGTCGCCGGCGGCGTCCACACGGTGACCTCACGCGCGTCGGCCAGCTTCGACAGGTCGCCGGTCTTGCGGATCGCCAGCCGGTCGCCGCGGGTGCTCATGAAGAAATAGGTGTCGCCTTGCCGTGCGATCCACGGGTCCGGGCCCGACGGCAGCAAGGGGTTGGTGAACGTGGCGTCCGCCGCCGGCGTCGCGAACGGGGCGAGCACAATCAGCAGGGCGACGGCTTTCGAGCGGTGGGCTGACATCGGTTTCTTTTCTCCATGGGGCTGGGGGAGGGGCGGAACGGCGATCACCGGCGATCGATGACGATCGGGATGGCGCCGGTCGTCATGCTCTCGGGCACTTCAACGGCATTGCCCGCATGCGCGCGCGGCCCGCTCAAGCCACCGCGCCGGGCCGGCGCCGGCGCCTTGTCCACCGACGATGGATCGATGCCGGACATCGCGCCGGCCGCTCAATCCGACGGCTGCGCCGACGCGCCGGCTTCGAGCGTGCCGAAGCGGATCCGCACCGCGCCGGGAGCGACGTTGTTGATCACCGCGATCTCGTCCGGCCCGGTCTCGTACAGCGCCGGCCACGAATGCCGGAAGCCGAACGGCCATGCCGGCTGGGGCGTGCGCTGCCAATGCGCGCCGTGGTCGTCGCTCCAGGTCACCTGGTTGTCGCAGGAGGTGACGAACGTCGTGCCGCGCCGGGTCGACATGACGTGCGGCCCGCAGCGCTGGTGCGCCAGCGGCGTGCCCAACCCTTCGGGCCAGTGCACGCCGTCGGCGGAGTACTTGGCCGAAACCGGGCAGTGCACGTCGGCCCCGCAGATCTCGAACACCAGCAGGTAGCGGCCGTTCTGCAGGCGCGCCATCACCGGCATGCCGGGACGCAGGCCGCCGCCGCCCGGCTCGGCGACGATCGCGCGCTTGTTGCCCCAGGTCTTGCCGCCATCGCGCGACAGCCGTTGCGAGACGACCTGGTTGTAGGGCGGGGCACCGTCGGCGAGGGTCTCGTCGGCGTAGAGCACCGACAGCGCGCCGTCGGGCAGCCGCGCCAGCATCGGTTCCCAGACCCCGCGGTCGTTGCGGCCGCCCGGCGATTCGTTGCGGTCGATGGTGCTGAGGAACGACCAGCTGCGGCCGCCATCGTCGCTGGCGTACAGGTCCAGGCGATAGGAGCTGCGCTCGACCAGCGAGCGCATCGCCAGCAGCACGCGTCCGTCCGGCAGCACCAGCAACTCGCCGTTGTCGAGTTTCCGGCCCGGCTCGGCCACGCGCGACAGCGGTCGCCAGGTGCGCGCGCGCACGTCGCCGATCGAGATCGCCAGCGTCGTGTCGTGCCCGTCGCCGAAGCGCGTGGTGACCGCGAGCCAGCGTCCGTCCGGAAGGCGCGCCATGCGCCCCCAGCCGGCGTCGCGCTCGGCCAGGGTGACGGTCTCGCCCCAGCGTACGTCCGCGACGGCCGGGGCCGGCAGCGCGACCGCGCCGCACAGCAACGCCAGGGCGAACGCGAGGCGACGAGCGGGAAGGAAGGACATCGCGCTCACCAGAAGGTCACGTACAGTGCGGCAAGCACCGCCACGATCGCGATCGCCGCCACGTTGAAGGACGGCGTGGTCGCGTAGCTGACATCCGCGGTGCGGATGCGGTCGCGGTCGCCGGAGGCGCGGGTGTACAGCGCCACCACGGTCGCCAGCGCGAAGCACAGCAGGAACACCAGCCCGATCCGGTCCATGAACGGCACTTCAGGCAGCGCCAGCTTGAGCAGCAGCGAGAGTGCGAACGAACCGATCGCCGCGGCCAGCGCGCCGGCCTCGTTGGCGCGCTTCCAGAACAGGCCCTGGAAGAAGATCACCACGATGCCCGGGGTGAAGAAGCCGGTGAACTCCTGGATGTACTGGAAGCCCTGGTCGAAGCCGCCCAGCAGCGGCCGCGCGGTCAGCACCGCGATCGCGATCGCGGCGGTCGCGGTGAGGCGACCCACGCGCACCAGCCGACGCTCGGGCGCCTGTGGTGCGCGCTTGGCGTAGAAATCCAGGGTGAAGATCGTCGCCACCGAATTGATCTTGGACGCCAGCGAGGCCACGATCGCCGCCACCAGCGCTGCGAACACCAGCCCCAGCACGCCGCTGGGCAGCAGCCGCATCATCGTCGGGTAGGCCTCGTCCGGGCGCTCCAGCCCAGGCGCCAGCATCACCGCGGCGATGCCCGGCAG
>DNXT01000273.1:0-473 GCA_003505795.1 Lysobacteraceae bacterium
GATGCGCTTGAGCCAGCCGACCACGCCGCTGGCCGGGACCGGCGCAACGGCGACCGGGGCGGGCGCCGGGGCCGGCTCGGTGACTTCTTCGCGCACCGGGGCCGGCTGGCTCGGCTTGATCGAGGTCACCGCCGGGGCCGGCGGGATGTTGAGCTGCGACTTGGTCAGGGCATGCACCGGCAGCTTGCGCGGCGTGCCGCGCTGGTAGCTGGGCTTGCCGCTTTCCTCGCCCAGCTCGTTCTCGCGCAGGCGGGTAACCTCGTAGTGCGGGGTGTGCAGTTGCTCGTCGGCGACGATGATGATCGGCGCGTCGTGGCGCTGCTCGATCTCGCGCAGCGCGCTGCGCTTCTCGTTGAGCAGGTAGTTGGCGATCTCGACCGGGGCCTGCACCAGCACCTGCCCGGTGTTCTCCTTCATCGCGTGTTCCTCGGCGACGCGGATGATCGACAGCGACAGCGACTCGACGCTGCGCA
>DNXT01000273.1:649-6120 GCA_003505795.1 Lysobacteraceae bacterium
ACAGCGACTCGACGCTGCGCATGCGGCCGTGGCCTTCGCAGCGCGGGCAGACGATCTGGCTGGATTCGCCCAGGCTCGGGCGCAGGCGCTGGCGGCTCATCTCCATCAGGCCGAAACGCGAGATGCGGCCGAGCTGGACGCGGGCGCGGTCGTACTTGAGCGCGTTCTGCAGCTTGTTCTCGACCTCGCGCTGGTGCTTGGACGAGGACATGTCGATGAAGTCGATCACCACCAGGCCGCCAAGATCGCGCAGGCGCAGCTGGCGCGCCACTTCCTCGGCCGCCTCCAGGTTGGTCTGGAACGCGGTGTCCTCGATGTCGCTGCCCTTGGTGGCGCGCGAGGAGTTGACGTCGATCGCGGTCAGCGCCTCGGTCTGGTCGACCACGATCGAGCCGCCCGACGGCAGGCGCACGTTGCGTTCGTAGGCGTTCTCGATCTGCGATTCGATCTGGAAGCGGTTGAACAGCGGGATGTCGTCGGTGTAGTGCTTGAGCTTGCGCAGGCTCTGCGGCATCACCTGCTGCATGAACTCCTGGGCGTCGGCGTACAGCTCCGGGGTGTCGACCAGGATCTCGCCGATGTCGGCGCGCAGGTAGTCGCGCAGGGCGCGGATGATCAGCCGCGATTCCTGGTAGATCAGGAACGGCGCCGGCTTGCTCAGCGCGGCCTCGGCGATCGCGCGCCAGGTCTGCAGCAGGTAGTCCAGGTCCCACTGCAGTTCCTCGGCGTCGCGGCCGACGCCGGCGGTGCGGATGATCACGCCCATGTCGTCGGGGATGTTCAGCTTGTCCAGCGCGTCCTTCAGCGCGGCGCGGTCCTCGCCCTCGATCCGGCGCGAGACGCCGCCGGCGCTCGGCGAGTTCGGCATCAGCACCATGTAGCGGCCGGCCAGCGAGATGAACGTGGTCAGCGCCGCGCCCTTGTTGCCGCGCTCTTCCTTGTCGACCTGGACCACGATCTCCTGGCCCTCGCGCAGCAGTTCGCGGATGCCGGCCTTGTTGTGGTCGACGCCGCTCTGGAAGTAGTCGCGGGAGATTTCCTTCAGCGGCAGGAAGCCGTGGCGCTCGGCGCCGTAGTCGACGAAGGCGGCCTCGAGGGAGGGTTCGAGCCGGGTGATGCGGCCCTTGTAGATGTTGGACTTCTTCTGTTCCTTGGCCGGCTGCTCGATATCGATGTCGTACAGGGTCTGGCCATCCACGATCGCCACGCGCAGTTCTTCGGCCTGCGTGGCGTTGATCAGCATTCGCTTCATTGTTGCGTTCCTCGCGCGCTGCTACCGCGCGGAACGCCGTGGCGTTTCGCTTCTGGAACGGTTCGCCGACCCTTCGCGCCACGCGCGTGCAGGTCTGCTTGGCTTTCCAGCGCTTCACACCACGGCAGGCCGCGGGAGCGCTTGTATGTTGTTTTGTAAGGTTTTTCAGGGCCGGCGGCCGCTTCCAGCCGGGCTGGGGCGGCGCACGGGGCATGTTCAGCGCGACTGCCCTAGGACAGCCGGCGATGGCCGGGCAGGCCGGTGAGCCGCTAACATGGCCGCCCCGGGGGCGGTGGTCGCGCACTGTGCCGGAATCATCGGAAGCGGGGCTTCTGGCCCCAGGCAACTTCCAACGAAATCAAACCCTTATCTCGCCCGCCGAGTGTAACAGAATAAACAGCCGGATGACCGATCCCCAGATTCCCAAGGCACCGGCCGACAAGGTCGGCGTGCGTATTCTCAAGGTGCCCGAAGACCGCAGCGGCCAGCGTCTGGACAACTTCCTGCTGGGCCAGCTCAAGGGCGCGCCGCGCAGCCTGATCTACAAGATCGTGCGCAGCGGCCAGGTCCGGGTGAACGGCGGGCGGGCCAAGGCCGAGCGCAAGCTCGAGGGCGGCGACGAGGTGCGGATCCCGCCGGTGCGTCTCACCGAGGAAGGAGAAAAGGCCGCGCCGCCGGCGTCGTTCCTGGCGAAGATGGAGGCGGCCATTGTCTACGAGGATGCGCGGCTGCTGGCGCTGAACAAGCCGTCCGGGGTCGCCAGCCATGGCGGCAGCGGGATCAGCCACGGCGCCATCGAGACCCTGCGCGCGCTGCGCCCGAACCAGAACCTGGAGCTGGTGCACCGGCTCGACCGCGACACCTCCGGGCTGCTGATCGTGGCCAAGAAGCGCTCGGCGCTGACCGAACTGCAGGCGCTGATGCGCGAGGGCGACGGCGACGAGGGGCGCGGCATCGCAAAGCGCTACCTGACCCTGCTGGTCGGACGGATGCCCGATGGCGTGATGACCGTCGATGCGCCGCTGCACATCGGCCTGCGCCAGGGCGGCGAGCGGCACGTCCAGGTGAATGCCGGCGGCAAGCCCTCGGTCAGCCATTTCCGGGTGCTGGAGCGTCGCGGCGGCCATTCGTATTGCGAGGTGCGGATCGAGACCGGCCGTACCCACCAGATCCGCGTGCACGCCCGGCACATCGGCCACGCGGTGGCCGGCGACGACAAGTACGGCGAACCGGAGGTCAACAAGCGCCTGCGCGACCAGGCCGGCCTGCGCCGGCTGTTCCTGCATGCGGCCTCGCTGGAATTCGCGCTCGACGGCGGCAAGACCCCGTACGTGCTCAACGCGCCGCTGGCGCCGGAGCTGGCCGAGGTGCTCGATCGGCTTTAGAAGCCGGGATTCGGGATTGGGGACTCGGGATTGGTCAGGAAGCAGCCCGCCTTTGCCAATCCCGAATCCCCAATCCCGAATCCCGGCTCCATCACCACTTGAACAGCACCAGGCTCACCGCCAGCGACGCCATGCCGCTGACCAGCCCGTACACGGTCTCGTGTCCCTTGGCATAGCGCTTGGCCGCCGGCAGCAGTTCGTCCAGCGCCAGGAACACCATGACCCCGGCGATCACCCCGAACACGGTGCCGAACACCGCCTCGGACAGCACGCTGGAAAGGGCGACGTAGCCGATCGCCGCGCCGATCGGCTCGGCCAGGCCCGACAGCAGGCTGGCGGCGAAGGCATAGCCCTTGTTCTGGGTCGCGAAGTACACCGGCACCGCGATCGCGATGCCCTCCGGAATGTTGTGGATGGCGATCGCGAACGCCAGCGGCATGCCGACCGAGGGGCTTTCCAGGGTGGCGAAGAAGGTCGCCAGCCCCTCGGGGAAATTGTGCGCGGTGATCGCGAAGGCGGTGAGCAACCCGACCCGCTTGATGTAGGCGCGGTTGTCGTCGCGGAACAGCGGATCGTCGCTGCTCAGGCTCTGGTGCGGATTGGGCACCAGGCGGTCGATCAGCATGATCAGCAGCACGCCGCCGAGGAAGGCGAGGGTGCCGTAGGTGAAGCCGAGGCGCTCGTTGAACGCCAGCGCGAAGGAGGCGATCGACTTGTTGAGGATCTCCGACAGCGACACGTACACCATCGCGCCGCCGGCGAAGGCCAGGCCGAACGCGAGCAGCCTTGGATTGGGCTTCTTCGAGAACACCACCATCAGGCTGCCGAGGCCGGTGGCGAGCCCGGCCGCCAGCGTCACCAGCAATGCGACCCAGACGTTGTGGAGCGGTATGTCGGACATGCAGCGGAAGTCCCATGGAGCGGCCCGGCAGCCGAAGGCATGCCGGCAAAGGAAAGCGCCGCGTGGCAACGCGGCGCTGGACGGTTCGGGCGGAGTCGCGGCTTCAGCCGCCGCGCCGTTGCTGCTCCTCGATCGCGAAGCATTCGTCGGGCTTGGGCTGCGGCGGCTTGAAGTCCACCGGCACCTGGATGGTCTGCGATACCGGCTGGCCATTGCGGGTGGCGGGCTTGAACTTCCATTCGCGCACCTTGCGCTGGGCCGACTCGTCCAGCGCCGGCTGGCCGCTGCTCTGGGCGAGCTTGACCTCGGTCGGCCTGCCTTCCGGGCCGACCACCACGGTCAGCACGCTCTTGCCGCCGGCGCCGGCGCAGGCCAGCGCGACCGGGTATTCCGGCGGCGGGGTTTCGATCGCGGCCAGCTCGGTGGGGGCGATCGCCGGCGCCGCGGGCGCCGGCGCCTTGCCGCAGGCCACCAGCAGCACGGCGGGGATGGCCAGCGCGGCCAACTGGTACGGTTTCATCGTCATGCTCCCTGGTCTGACAATGCGGATGCCTTGGCGGCACAGATGAAGTCGTTCTCGCTCAGCCCGCCGACGTCGTGGGTGGAGAAGCGCACCACCACTCGATCGTAGTGGACACCGAGGTCGGGGTGATGGTCTTCCTGGTGGGCGATCCACGCCAGTGCGTTCACGAAGGCCATCGTCTGATAGTAATCGTCGAAGCGGAAGGTGCGGGTCAGGGCGCTGCCGGCCTCGGCCAGCTCCCAGCCGGGCACCTGCGGCAGTAGCTCCGCCAGCCGGGCTTCGCCGAGCTTGTGTTCGCTGCCCTTGCGGGGCAGGCAATGGGCCTGCTCGAGGGGAATCAGGTCGGTCATCGGGGCTCTCCGCGCGGTGGCTGACTGAATGCCGCGCGTGGACAATGAAATGTTCCACGAGCGGGCGGTAAGACAGGGCTAGAATAACCGCATGATCCAGATATCCGACAAAGCGCAGACTCATTTCCGCAAATTGATCGAGCGCGAGGCCGTGCCCGGCATGGGCGTGCGGCTCAGCGCCGTGGAGCCGGGAACCCCGCGCGCCGATGCGCGGCTGGAGTTCGCCGAGCCGGGCGATCTGGCCGGCGACGAATGGGCGGTGGATTGCGACGGCTTCACGCTCTACGTGGAAGCGGCCAGCGTGGCCTGGCTGGACGGTGCGGAGATCGACTACGTCACCCAGGCCACCGGCAACCAGCAGCTGACCATCAAGGCGCCCAAGATCAAGGGCGAGGCGCCGGCCGACTCGGCCTCGCTGGTGGAGCGGGTGCGCTGGGTGGTCGAGAATGAGATCAACCCGCAGCTGGCCTCGCACGGCGGTCGCGTGGCGGTGCAGGAAGTGTCCGGCGACGGCGTGGTGCTGCTGCGCTTCGGCGGCGGCTGCCACGGCTGCGGCATGGCCGACGTGACCCTCAAGCAGGGAATCGAGAAGACCCTGATGGGACGCGTTCCCGGCGTGATCGCGGTGCGCGACGCCACCGACCACACCACCGGCGACGCGCCCTACATCCCGCGCGACAACGCGGCCTGATCCCACGCCAACGCCGGTGACGAAAGCCGCCGACCTCATCGAGGCCCTGCTGGCGCGCAAGCCGGGCAGGCTCATCCTCGAACGCCGCAGCGGCATGCCCTATGCGTGGGGCATCTGGATGCGCGCGCGCCGCGTGGACGGCATGCCGTTCGACGACGCGCAGCTCGTCACCCACATGCAGACGCTGCCGCCGCGTCCGGCGCCGGCCGCGGCGCGCCCGCCGAGCTTCCTGCAGGCGTTGCGCCAGCTGTGGTGGCAGCAGTGGGACCCGCCGCCGCGCGACGAGCGTCCGCTGCGCTGGCTGGCGGCGCTGGCCAGCTTCCTGATCCATGTCCTGTTCCTGTTGCTGCTGATCTGTGTGGTGGCGGT
>DNXT01000278.1 GCA_003505795.1 Lysobacteraceae bacterium
ACCTCGATGGGCCGCGCCGACCTGGCGCAGATGGGCATCGACCGCGAGCCGGTCGAGGTGGTGGTCGAGCGCGCGCTGGCGGCGCAGGCGGCCGGCATCGACGGGGTGATCGCCTCCGGCCAGGAGGCCGCGCCGATCCGCCGCGCCGCCGGCGCCGGTTTTTCCATCGTCTGCCCGGGCATTCGTCCGGGCGGTCCGGTCGGCGACGACCAGCAGCGCACGGTCGGCGTGGCGCAGGCCTTTGCCGACGGCGCCGACGCGATCGTGGTCGGCCGGCCGATCCGGCTGGCGGGCGATCCGCGCGCTGCGGCAGAAGCCATTCAGGTAGAAATCGCCGGATATTTCAATAATTAAATCAATAAGTTAACTGATTCAACCTAAGGTGTTGCATTAGGTTCAGGCGGCGCGTACCATGCCGCCGTCCGGCCTTGCCGGAGATGTGCCACAACACAGTCCACCGGCTTCGGCCGGATTTGAGAGGTCCGCGCTTCCCTCGGGAGCACGACCTCTTTTTTTATTTCGGATGATCCCGCGCCGCGGTCCGCGGCCACGGGCACAACGGCCCAGGCGAGTCGCCGTGCCGGCACTTTGCAGAACCTGGCCCGGCTTCCACTCCCTCCCATGCGCAACGCGGTCTCTGTCCGAATTCGTCGGCGGGCCGCCGCACCGAAGTCGACGATGTCCGCGCCGCGCCGGCGGTAGGTGCGCGCGCCGGGAGGTCGGCAGTCGTACCACCGGCGCCGGGCTTTGACGATGCTCCCAGGTGCGCCTTCCAGCACGTCCAGCGTGTCGTGGAAGGCCAGGTGCTCGATGCCGTGGCCCGCGCGCGCGCGCGGGCGCCGACCCGGTACGGGCAGCCCTCTGTGCCGGGTCGCACGCCCGCGGATCGTCAGCACGTCGATGCTTACGCTGGCTTGCCCGCGGCCAGTTGCTCGAGCAGCCGTGCCGCGGTCGGGGCCGAGGAGGCCGGGTTCTGGCCGGTGACCAGCAGACCGTCGCTCACGACGTAGGGCGCCCAGTCCGGCTCCTTGGAGTAGATGCCGCCCTGGGCCTTGAGTTCGTCCTCGACCAGGAACGGCACCACCTCGGTCAGCCCGACGCCGGCCTCTTCGGTGTTGCTGAAGCCGGTTACCTTCCTGCCTTCGACCAGCGGGCGTCCGTCCGGCGCCTTGACGTGACGCAGCGCGCCCGGCGCGTGGCAGACCAGCGCGACCGGCTTGCCGGCGGCGATGAAGGACGCGATCAGCGCGACCGAATCCCGGTCTTCGGCCAGGTCCCAAAGCGGGCCGTGACGGCCCGGGTAGAACACCGCGTCGAAGCCGGCCTGATCCACGCTGTCCAGGCGCACGGTCGCGGCCAACTGCGCCGTCGCCTGCGGGTCGGCCTCGAAGCGGCGGGTCTGGTCGGTCTGGAAGGCCGGCTCGTTGCTCTTGGGATCCAGCGGCGGCTGGCCGCCCTTGGGCGAGGCCAGCACGATCTCGGCGCCTGCGTCCTTGAAGGCGTAGTAGGGCGCGGCCAGTTCTTCGAGCCAGAAGCCGGTCTTGCGGCCGGTGTCGCCGAGCCGGTCGTGCGAGGTCAGGACGATCAGGACTTTCATTTGCTTTCTCCAGGATGGATGAATAATTATTAGACCGGTCGTCTCCAGATGAGGCGCAAAAGCACTTCGTCCGGAGGTGCGATGCTCCCTCCCCTCCGGTCAGGGGGGGAAAGTGCAGGAGCTGGCGCGTGGTCGCCATGGCCGCCTCGAAAGGCCGGGGATTGCGGACGATCTTCACCATGACGCTGGCGCCGAGCCATAGTTGGTACAGGCTGTGCGCGGCGGCGTCGGGCGTGCCGTCGACGGACAACGAGCCCTCCGCCACGCCGGCCTCGATGGCGCGCGCCAGGCGGTCGGTGATGGCGGCCGTCCCGCGCCCGAGCGCCAGGCGCAATCTCGACGCAGCGGGCGATGGTCTGTTCGACGCTGGCCAGGAAGCCGGCCACGTCGTCGGCCGGCACCTGGTCCACCAGCGGGTGATAGGCGCGCGGCACGATGCCCTGTCCGACCATCACCTGCACCCAGCTGATCTGGGCGAGCATCTCCTCGCCGTTGCGGTAGAAGCGGCCGCTGTCGCCGAACAGGTCGATCGTCGCCTGCAGCTCGGGCGTGCGCCGGATCTGGCGGCAATGCCGCCAGAACGGGTGTCGTCGCGCTCGGTGGCGGCGTAGTGCAGCACCAGGAAGTCGCGGATGCGGTCGAACTCGAAGGCGATGCGGTCGTTGTAGCGCTGCACCAGCACCGGGCTGATGCCTTCGCGCGGGAACGGCGCGAGCCGCGTGGATGACGGGCACTGCAGTTAATCCTTCTCAGACCGCCACAGGCCGTCCCTATAAACGTCGATTGAGTTGCGTGGGTGGCGGATGTACCCCGCCACCCAAACTCCTCGTCCATCACCTAGAACTTGGCGCCGATCTCGAACGTGACCGTGCGCGGCACGTAGAGGATCTCGCCCGAGCGGTTGATGGTGATGTCCGGGTCGAACACGCCATTGGCGCCGAAGCCGTTTTGCGGATAGCTCGAGTAGTTCTTGAAGTTGAAGGCGTTGAGCAGGTTGATGCGTGCCGATAGCTTGAAGTCCCCGGCCACGGTGAACTCCTTGGTGGCCTGGAAGTCGACGGTGCGGTAGCCCCAGATATCGCCGCCCAACAGGAACTTGCCGCTGCCCGGCGGGATCGCCGCCACCTGCTGGCAGGTCGCGCCGTCCGGGTCGGTGTGGCCATAGCAGGCGATGGTGTTGATCGGCTCGGGCGTGGCCAGCACCACCTTGGCGCCGAAGGTGATGTCCCATGGACCATCGATCGAGCCGGAAGCGACGAAACGATGCGCCGAGACCGCATCGGACTTCACGAACGGGTAGTCGTGGATGGTCGGCTTGTCGAACGCGTAGGGATTGTCGATGTTGCGGTTCTGACGCGCGCTGGTGTGGGTATAGGACAGGGTCAGGCCCCAGCCCGATTCCTTGGTGTACGGCTTCTCGGCCGACAGCAGCACCTGGCTGGAGCGCTGCTCCAGGCCGTTCATGCCGAGGATGGTGTTGCGATAGCCGGGCACCGGCTGGTCCCAGGGCGCGCCGCCGGTGGGACTGAAGTACGAACCGTCCGGAAAGCGGTTGACCAGCGACATCGCGAAGCCGTCGTAGCTGAGGATGCGCTGGAAGGTCACGTCGGTCAGCCAGTCGCCCACCTGGTTGCTGATGCCGATGCTGTACTGGTCGCTGTAAGGCGTCTTCAGCTTGTTGTTGAACAGGAACAGCTCGGCGCTCTTGCTGACGCCGTCGATGGTGCCGAGCTGGTCCACGCCTTCCAAGTAGCGCGGGTCCCAGGCGACACAGGTGTTGTCGGCCTTGTAGCAGGCACCGGTCGCCGGATTCTGGAAGTACACCACCACTGGCGACAGCGCGGACTTGCTGGTTTCCAGCGCCAGCTGCTCGAACAGGTTGCGATCGTAGGAACGGGCGGCACCGCCGTGCAGCACCGCGCTCTCGTCGCCGAAGAAGTCGTAGGAGAAGCCGAAGCGCGGTGCCCAGGCGCTCTTGAAGTTCTTGCGGTTGTTGCCGGTGCTGATGTAGTCGGAAACGTCGATGCCGGTGGCAAGCAGGCGATCGGCCCACGGATGGCCAGGATTTTGCGGGTCGTCCGAGTACAGCGCGTCGACGTAGGCCTGCGAGGTGACGAAGTCGGTATAGGCTGGCGTGTCCTCGTAGTCATAGCGCACGCCGAAGTTCAGTATCAGCTTGTCGTTGACTACCCAGTCGTCCTGGATGTAGAAGCCGTATTGCTTGGACGGCGACTTGACCGTCGCCTGCTGCCCGGGCGTGTCGTACGGGGCGACGAAGTCCACGCGATAGGGCGTGGCAGATACGCCGCCGGCATCGACAGAGTAGGCGAACTGCGGATTCAGCGCCGCCGCATCCTGCGAAGTCAGCTCGACGTCCTTGTAACTGACGCCGACCTTGATGGTGTGGTCGCCGTGCCACTGGAAGCTGGTGAAGGTCAGGTCGTTCTGGACGAACCAGCCCTTCTGGCGCTTGCGCTGCACGTTCAGGCCGCCGGCCGAACCGGTCGCCAGGAAGCTGTACTCGCCGATGTTCGGATCGCTCGTATCGAGGTACTTGTAGATGGTGCCGTTGCCGAGCGTCTTGGGCGTGGGATTGTTCTGCGAGTCCTCGGTGCCGACGATCAGCTCGTTGTACCAGCTGTCCGCGCTGTGCTGCCAGCGCAGGTTGCTGCGCTTGTCCTTGTTGATCTTGTTGGTGGCCTGCTCGGGCGTGTAGATGCCGCCGACGTTGGCGGTCTGGGTCTCGTCGCGGTACAGGGTGCTCAACTCGATGCGGTCGCGGTCGGTGGGCTCGAAGTCGATCTTGCCGAAGAACAGGTCCTCGGTGAACGGCATGTTGGCCGCGCCGTACTGGCTGGACAGGCTGGAGGGCAGCAGCCCGGTGTAGGGCTGCGCTCTGTCGTCGGCCTGTACGCTCTTCGGCGCAACGTTGTCCTTGCCTTCGTAGGCGATGAAGAAATGCATGCGGTCCTGGATGATCGGGCCGCCCAGGGCGAAGCCGTATTCCTTGGTCTGCGAGTCGATCTTGCCATTGGCCTCCTCGTCCGGACGCTTGTCGCGCAGGTCCTGGTCGGTGTAGCGGTAGAACGCCTCGCCGTGGAACTCGTTGGTGCCGGACTTGGTCGCCGCGGTGATCGCCGCGCCGCTGATCTGGCCGTACTCGGCCTTGTAGTTGGAGGTGATGACCTTGTATTCACCGATCGCCAGCTGCGGGAAAGGATTGCCCTGGGTGTCGGCCTGGCCGGCGATGCCGCCGCTGCGCACGTAGCCCTTCTGGCTGACGCCGTCGATGTACAGGTTGCCGGCGCTGGCGTTGGAGGCGCCGCCGCGCAGCTTGGTGTTGCCGTTGCCGTCGATCTGGAACACCATGCCCGGCACGGTGTCGGCGAACTCCAGGAAGTTGCGCGTGGCCTGCGGCAGCTGCTCGATCTGGCGCGCCGAGATGGTGTTGCCGACCTCGGAGGTCTTGACGTCGCGGATCAGCGGCGCCGACACGTTGACGGTGTCCAGCGTGGTGGCCTCGCCGGACGGTGCGGCGGCCGGCTCGTTGCCGAGGTCCACGGTGGCGCTGGAGGCGACCGACAGGGTCACGGTGCGGCTGCTGCCGGCGGACTCGACCTTGTAGGTGCCCGGCGGCAGGCCGACCACGGTGTAGTTGCCGTCGGCGTTGACCGGCGTGCGCCGCGTCGAACCGGTGGCGGTGTTGGTGACCACGACCTCGGTGCCGCTCTGGGCACCGGCGACCTGGCCGCGCAGGGTGGCGGTGCTGGTCTGCGCCATCGCGGCCGGGACGGCGGCGAACAGGCCGGTGGCCAGGGCGCAGTACAGCAGGCTGCGCGCCGGCAGGCTGGACATCGGATTCTTGTTCTTGTTCATGGTGACCCTCTCCCAAGGGGGTACAGCGGATGACGCATCGATGGAAAGAGAACGGCACGACTCGTTACTGCATCGGGCGGTACGGACTGCAATCACTCCCTGCGGTGGCTACGGGACGCGCTGGAGGCGCGCACGATCAGTTCTGGGGCGATCTCGGGAGACGACGGCGCCGTAGGATTCGCGTCGTTCGCTGAGGAAAGCCGTTCGAGCAGCAGGTTCATCGCGCTGGCGCCGAAGCCGGCGATGTCCACGCGCATGGTGGTCAGCGCCGGGTTGACGTAGCGCGCCATCGGCACGTCGTCGAAACCGGCCAGGGCGATGTCGTCGGGCACCTTGAGGCCGGCGTGGCCGAACGCGAACAGGCAGCCCAGCGCCATCATGTCGTTGGCCGCGAACACCGCGTCCGGGCGCTCGCCCTGGGCCAGCAGCTGGCCGTTGCGGTAGCCGGACGCCTCGTCGAACCCGCCGGCGAGGATCCACGGCGTGGCCCCGGGCTGGTGCCCGGCCAGTTCGTCGCGATAGCCGCGCAGGCGCTCGCGCGCGTCGAAGTTGTCGTCGGGGCCGGCGATGAAGGCGATGCGGCGGTGGCCGCTGTCCAGCAGGTGCCGGGTCATGGCGCGGGCGCCGCCGTAGTTGTCGATGTTGAGCGCGGCGCGGCCGGCGATGGCATGGTCCGCGTTCAGCAGCACCGACGGCAGCGAGGCGGGCAGCTCCGCGGCCGGATCGCTGCCACCGACGTAGGGCGACATCACCAGCACCCCGTCGACGCGGCCGGGCAGGCGCCCGAGCGCGCTGCGCTGCTCGTCGGGCTCGCCGTGGTAGCTGGAGACCAGCAGGTGGTAGCCATGCTCGCGCGCCACCTGGTCGATGCCGCGGATCAGTTCGGAGAAGAACTCGCCGTGCAGGTCCGGCAACACCACGCCGATGGTGTGGGTGCGGCGGCTGCTGAGGCTGCGGGCGGCATGGTGCGGGATGTACTGCAGCGACCGCGCCACCTGCAGCACGCGTTCGCGTACCGACTCGGCCACGTGCTGGTGCCCGTTCATGGTCCGCGACACCGTCGCGACGGATACGTTGGCCTGGCGCGCCACATCCTTGATGGTGACGCTGCCACTGCGCTGGGAACGATCACGACTCACCGGCATGCCTCCGGCCGCAGGAAACAGGGGATGGCCTCGGCGTGGGGGGACGCACGGCCCGCGCGTTGCGCTGCATGTGCGGCCGACCCGCGGACCGGTACCGCGGCCAGAGTCTGGTTAAGTACTTGTGCAGGAACTGTCAGCATGTGCGCGACGCGTGCGATCCGGCGGCGTGCGCCGACACGTCGGGCAGCCGGGCGCGGTCCGGTGTCCGGACGCAACGGCCGGCCCTGGTCACGCCCTGACCCACGCAGGACTTCCCGAGAAGATCGTGCGCTTCCTGACACGTCGACACCCCTGCCGAGCGGCCCCCAAAAGTGAGGTGGCGCGCACGCTATCAGGAACTGCAAGCGGTTACATGATGCGCCGCAATATTCGTCATGGACTCCCAATGCGCACGTGGATCGGTGACATCTGCGGACACGTTTGTCCAGCCGGGACAGCGCAGGTCAGCGCCGGACAGCGGCCGCGCCGGACACGCGGCCGGCGGCCGGTTCCCGCCGGGCCGAAGCGCAGGGTCCTGTCTTGCCCCCGTCGCCGGCAGCCAGCAAGATGGGCCATCGATCGGGGAAATCGACCTATTCCATGCGTCCTTCCATGAGCTGGCTTCGGCCGTTGCCGCTGCTGCTGCTGCCGCTGCTCGGCGCCTGCAAGCGCGAACCGGCGCCGCTGCCCGGCGCCAATGCCGAGCCGGCCGCGGCCGTGCACCAGCTCGCCGTGCATCTGCGCGGCAACGATCTGGTCGGCTACGCCCGGGCGATGGTCACCGCCGACCAGTACGCCCGGCTGGAGACGGCCTGGCGCGAGGACCGCAGCCGCTGGCCGCTGACCGAGCTGCCGCTGTCGGACGAGCTGCCGGCGTTGCTGGCGGCCTTGTCCAGGCCCGGTGCCGAGAAGGAGCTGCAGCAGCAGTTCGACGCCCAGGTCGCGGGGCAGGGCGCGGGAATCCGCCAGGCGGCGCGTTCGCTGGGCATGTTCGGCGTGCAGTACCTGCGCAACCAGGGCGGCTACAGTCCGGAGCAGCGCGCCCACTACGTGCAACTGGTCACCGCGCTGAGCGAGTGGGCCGCGGCGGCGCCGCTGGCCGAGCGCGGCCACGCCCAGGCCGCGATCGCCGAACTGACCGCGGCGGTGCGCCAGAGCGGCCTCAAGGGCGGCGAAGACCTGCACGCGGCCGGCATGGAAGCGAGCCTGCGCCGGCTCGGCCCGGTGCTGGCGGCGCTGAAGAAGGTGCTGGCCGGCTACGGGTTGCCGCTGGACACCAGCCTGGACGAACTGCGCACCGGGCTGGTCAACCAGCAGGGCGAGCTGGCCCGGGTCAGGATCCAGTACCCGCTCGGCGCGCAGCAGATCGACACCACCGCCAGCCTGGTGCGGCGCCAGGGCCACTGGTACCTGCAGCGCACCCAGGACGAGGTCGAACGGCTGCTGGCGGCGCCGGCCGCGCCGGTTCCGGAGACGCCGGCGACCGCAGAAACGCCGCCTGGGCGATAATGGCGCCGATGCCAGAACAGAATCCGTTGCCATTCCCGGAAGGCCAGCCCGCCCCGCGTCCGCAGTCCGCTGCGCCGACCCCGGCGGTCGAGGCCCCCACCGACGAATCCACCGCCGCCGCCGACATGCCGGCGGCGGCGCCTC
>DNXT01000208.1 GCA_003505795.1 Lysobacteraceae bacterium
CTGATCGGCCTGCTGCTGGTCAACGTGCTCAAGCCCGGCGTCGGCGTCGACCCGGCGGTGGCGCAACAGATGCTGGCGGCCGGCAGCGAGCGCGCGCAGGCCATCATCGGCCATGGCGGCGGCAAGTCCGGCGCCGGCGAGATGCTGCTGTCGATCGTGCCGAGCAACGTGGTCGGCGCCGCCGGCAACGGCGACATCCTCGCGGTGATGTTCTTCGCCCTGATGCTCGGCGTCGGCCTGGTGCTGGCCCGCAGCGCCGCCACCGATACCTTCAAGCGCGCGGTCGAAGGTCTGTTCGAAATCTCGATGACGCTGATCGGGCTGGTGATCCGGCTGGCGCCGTACGCGGTCTTTTGCTTCATGTTCAACCTGGCCGCGCTGTTCGGCTGGGAACTGCTGTTCCGGCTGGGCGCCTATGTCGGCGTGGTGGTGCTGGCGCTGGCGCTGCACATGGCGGTGGTCTACTCGGCGGCGCTGAGGCTTTCCGGCTGGTCGCCGCTGGCCTGGTTCGGGCAGGTCCAGGAAGTGATGATGATGGCGTTCTCCACCGCCTCCAGCAACGCCACGCTGCCGACCTCGCTGCGCGTGGCCGAGGAAAAGCTGAAGCTGCCGAACAAGGTGTCGCGCTTCGTGCTGACCGTGGGGGCCACCGCCAACCAGAACGGCACGGCCTTGTACGAGGGAGTGACGGTGCTGTTCCTGGCGCAGTTCTTCGGCGTGCACCTGGGCCTGGGCCAGCAGCTCACGGTGATGTTCGTGTGCGTTCTCGGCGGCATCGGCACCGCTGGCGTGCCGGCCGGCTCGCTGCCGGTGGTGGCGCTGATCTGCTCGATGGTCGGGGTGCCGGCCGAAGGCATCGGCATCATCCTGGGCGTGGATCGCTTCCTGGACATGTGCCGCACCACGCTCAACGTCACCGGCGATCTGGTGCTGGCGACGATGGTGGCCGGGAACGAGGCATTCCCGCCCGTGGACGAGACCGGCGACGGCTGAGGCGGTCCTGCCGCGCGGGCGGGCACGGAAGCGAAAGATTGGGGTTTTTCCCGATGCCCGGTGCCGGGGCAGGTGACAGGATCAAGCTTCCTCCAACGCATTCGGAACGTCGCCATGCCCGCCTTCCGCAGAAAGCCGGTCAAGCCCACCGCGCTCGCCCTCGCGCTGCTTCCCTGCATGTTCAGCCTCTGCTGCGCCACCGCGCAGGCACAGTCCCGGAGCGGCTCCGCCGCAACGGGTGACGACAGCAAGGAAGCGGTGAGCCTGGACACGGTCCGTGTCTCGTCCTCGCGCATCGACCGGCCGGGCTTCGACGCGCCGACGCCGACCACCCAGATCACCGCCGAGGAACTGGCCGTGGTCTCGCATCCGAACATCGCCGCCGCGCTCAACGAGCTGCCGCAGTTCCGCGCCACGACCTCGGCCCAGACCACCGGCACCAACACCAGCGCCGGCCAGGCGCCGCTGGACCTGCGCGGGCTGGGCATCAACCGCACGCTGGTGCTGCTGGACGGCCGCCGTTTCGCCAGCGACAACGACCTGAACGCGATTCCGCAGATCCTGGTCAAGAGCGTGGACGTGGTTACCGGCGGTGCCTCGGCGGCCTGGGGCTCCGGCGCCGTCGGCGGCGTGGTCAACATCGCGATGGACGGCGACTTCACCGGCACCAAGTTCGAGACCCACTTCGGCCGCTCGACCTATTCGGATGCCAACGAGCGCGCCTACGGCGCCGCGTTCGGCACCGACGTGGCCGACGGCCGCGGCCATTTCGTGGCCGGCGCCGAATACGTCAACAACGACGGCGTCATCCCCAAGGACAGCCGCAGCACGGTCGGCGGCTGGGCCTCGTTCTCCAACGGCGACGGCACCTACACGATGATGCCCGACGTCGGTTTCTCGCGCGCGGCCTACGGCGGACTGATCATCAGCGGCACGCTTGCCGGCAAGGCGTTCAACCCGGATGGCTCGCTGCGCGACTTCGACTACGGCGTGGTCAGGGGCACGGCGATGGCCGGCGGCGAGGCCCCGTCGGTGGACGACTACAGCCCGCTGGTCACGCCGCAGACGCGCTACAACGTGTTCGGCAGGCTCAGCTACGACCTCGGCGAGGACGTCAAGCTGACCGCGGAACTTCGTCACTCGCGGGTCTACGACGACTACGTGTACGTCGGCGACGACAATACCACCGGCGGCATCACCATCAGGGCCGACAACGCCTTCCTGCCGGGCGCGGTGCGCGAGGCGATGGAGGCGGCCGGCGAGACCTCGTTCACGATGGGACGGATGAACACCGACTTTGCCCTTTCGCGCATGGATTTCGAGCGCAAGGCGACCCAGGCGACGCTGGCGCTGGACGGCGTGTTCGGGAACAACTGGCGCTGGAGCGCTTACTACAGCCACGGCGAGACCGAGAACAACCTCAATGTGTCCAGGCGCCTGCTGACCACGAACTACGCCAACGCCATCGACGCGGTGATCGATCCGGCCACCGGCCAGGCCGTCTGCCGCGTCGCGCTGGCCGGAGCCGGCAGCGACTGCGTGCCGATCAACCTGTTCGGCGACGGCGCGCCGTCGGAGGCGGCCGCCGCCTACGTGACCGGCACCGCGCGCAGCCGGG
>DNXT01000123.1 GCA_003505795.1 Lysobacteraceae bacterium
GCTGGCCGCCGGACAGCTCGGCCGGGTAGTGCTTCATGCGCGAGCCGAGCCCGACCTTGCCCAGCGCCTCCTCGATGCGCTGGCGGCGCTCGGCCGCGGCCATGCCGCGGTAGCGCAGCGGCACGTCGACGTTGTCGAACAGGTTGAGGTCGGGGATCAGGTTGAAGCCCTGGAAGATGAAGCCGATCTTGCGGTTGCGCAGGCGCGAGCGGGCGTCGTCGTTGAGGTGGCTGACGTCCTCGCCGTCGAGCAAGTACTGGCCGCTGGTGAAGGTCTCCAGCAGGCCGGCGATGTTGAGGAAGGTGGTCTTGCCGGAGCCGGACGGGCCGGTCACCGCGACGAACTCGCCTTCGCGCACGTGCAGGTCGAGCGAGCGCAGCGCGTGGGTCTCCACCTGCTCGGTGCGGAAGACCTTGGAGACCGATTGCATCTTGAGCATTGCCGATTCCTTGTACGGAGTTGGGAAAGGTGGATCAGTTGACGGTGACGCGCTCGGCGTCGCCGAACGCATCGCTGCCGGAGACGACCACGCGGTCGCCGGGCTTCAGGCCGGAGAGGATCTCCACTTCGCCCAGGCTCGCGGTGCCGAACTGCACCGGGCGGCGCACCGCGGCGTTGCCGTCCATGACGTAGGCATAGCGGCCGCCGGACTGCTCGACGAACGGGCCGCGCTCGACCTTGAGCACGTTGCGGCGGGTATCCATCAGCACCCGCGCGCTCATGCGCTGGCTCTGGCGCAGTCCCGGCGGCTGCTTGTCGGAGAAGCGGATGCGGGCGTTGACCTCGCCGTTGACCACCTCCGGCGACACCGCCGAGATCGCGCCCGGGAACGGTTCGCCGCTGCCGCTGGTCAGCTGCGCCGGCATGCCGATCGCCAGGTCGCGGGCGAAGCTCTCCGGCACCTTGATCTCGACCTCGAACTTGGACAGGTCGACCACGCCCAGGATCGCGGCGTTGGCGGCGACCTGGGTGTGCTGCACCGCCTGCACCTGGCCGACCTGGCCGTCGAACGGCGCGCGCAGGGTGAGCGCGTCGACCTGGCGCTGGACCTCGGCCACCACCGCGCGCTGGCGGTCGGCGAGCAGGCGCTTGTTGCGCGCGTCCAGGTCCGCGCCCTGGCTCTTGATGCTGCTGTCCTTGCGCGCGTGCTGCAGCTCGATGTCGGCCTTCCTGAGCCCGTCCTGGGCCTTGGCCAGGTCGACTTGGGCGACCGCGCCGCCGCTGAAGGCGCGCTGGTAGCGCTCCAGGTCGCGTTCGGCGGCCTGGCGCTCGATCCCGGCCTGGTCGGTGAGCTTTTCCGCCTCGGCGCGGGCCAGGGTGGTGTCGAGCGCGGCGCGGCTGGCTTCCGCCTCCAGGCCGGCCAGGGTCGCCTGTTCCTGGGCCAGTTTGCTGCGCAGCTCCGGGCTGTCGATCACCGCCAGCTCGGTCCCCTGCTTGACCACGTCGCCGGCGACCACCTTCAGGTCCACGGTGCCGGCCGAGATCGCGTACAGCACCGGGCTGTTGGCGGCGATCACGCGGCCGTCGGCGGCGATGTCGCGGACCAGGTCGCCGCGCTTGACCTCGGCGATGCGGACGCGGGCGCCGTCGAACGAGCGGCTGCCCGAACTCCAGGCCGACACCGCCCAGGCGATGGCGGCCAGCACCGCGACCGCGGCCACGCCGGGCCACAGCCAGCGGCGCCACGCGGCCGGCTGTTGGCGGGAAGTCAGAACCTGGTCCTGCGCGGAGGTGTCACGGATCATCGAATGGGTCGCAGCGGCAAAGTCGGGTTTTGTTCAAGCACGCAGCGTGCCAACTTCAAGCGTCTGATATTCAAGAATTTTTGCGGATCCGATGGAGTGTCCGGGTGTCCGCGGACACTTGCGCGGACAGCCTGTCCGGCCACGGTCAGGGACGGGACAAGAGCGGACACGGGTAGAATGCGTGCTCTTTGTCTGTGGACGGCATGGTCTATGTGCGGCATCGTCGGTGCGATCGCGGGGCGCGACGTGGTTCCGGTCCTGGTGGAGGGGCTCAAGCGGCTTGAATACCGCGGTTACGACTCCTCCGGCATCGCGGTGCTCGACCAGGCCAGGATCCGCCGCGTGCGCCGCACCGGGCGCGTCGCCGAGATGGCCGCCGCCGCCGAGGCGGAACGGCTCGCCGCATCGCTCGGCATCGGCCATACCCGCTGGGCCACGCATGGCGGCGTCACCGAGGCCAATGCCCACCCGCACGTCAGCGAAGGCGTCGCGCTGGTCCACAACGGCATCATCGAGAACCACGAGCAGCAGCGCGAGAGGCTGCGTGCGCTCGGCTACGCCTTCGAGTCGCAGACCGATACCGAGGTCATCGCGCACCTGATCCACCATCACCTGCAGGCGGGCGTGGACCTGCTGACCGCCTTGCAGCGGACGGTGAAGGAACTCACCGGCGCCTACGCGCTGGCGGTGATGAGCCAGGCCGAGCCGGATCGCTTCGTCTGCGCGCGGATGGGCTGCCCGCTGCTGGTCGGGGTGGGCGAGGGCGAGAACTTCGTCGCCTCCGACGTGTCGGCGGTGGTCCAGGCCACGCGCCAGGTGATCTTCCTCGAGGAAGGCGACACCGCCGAGATCCGCCGCGACGGCGTGCAGGTGTTCGATGCCCGCGACCAGCCGGTGCGGCGCGACCTGCACCTGTCGGACGTGTCGCTGGCCTCGCTCGAACTGGGCCCGTACCGCCACTTCATGCAGAAGGAGATCCACGAGCAGCCGCGCGCGCTCGCCGACACCGTGGAGGCGGCGATCGACGCCGGCGGTTTCCCGGCCGAGCTGTTCGGCAAGAACGCCGAGGCGGTGCTGCGCGGCATCGAGGGCGTGCAGATCCTGGCCTGCGGCACCAGCTACTACGCCGGCCTGACCGCGCGCTACTGGATCGAGGCCATCGCCGGCCTGCCGTGCAGCGTGGAGATCGCCAGCGAATACCGCTACCGCGCCGCCTACGCCGATCCGAAGCACCTGATCGTCACCATTTCCCAGTCCGGCGAGACCCTGGACACGATGGAGGCGCTCAAGTACGCCAAGTCGCTCGGGCACGCGCACACGCTGTCGATCTGCAACGTGCCCGAGAGCGCGATCCCGCGCGCCAGCGAACTGGTCTGCTACACCCGTGCCGGTGCCGAGATCGGGGTGGCCTCGACCAAGGCGTTCACCACCCAGCTGGCGGCGCTGTTCCAGCTGGCCGTGGTGCTGGGCAAGCTGCGCGGGCGCGTGGATGCGGACCAGGAAGCCGGTTACCTCGAGCAGCTGCGCTACCTGCCCGGCAGCGTGCAGCACGCGCTGAACCTGGAGCCGCAGATCCAGGCCTGGGCCGAGCGCTTCGCCGGCAAGCAGAATGCGCTGTTCCTCGGCCGCGGCCTGCACTACCCGATCGCCCTGGAAGGCGCGCTCAAGCTCAAGGAGATCTCCTACATCCATGCCGAGGCCTACCCGGCCGGCGAGCTCAAGCACGGGCCGCTGGCGCTGGTGGACGCGGCGATGCCGGTGGTGGTGATCGCGCCCAACGACAGCCTGCTGGAGAAGGTCAAGTCCAACATGCAGGAGGTGCGCGCGCGCGGCGGCGAGCTGTTCGTGTTCGCCGACCAGGACAGCCACTTCAGCGAGTCCGAAGGCGTGCACGTGATCCGCACCCCGCGCCACGTCGGCGTGCTCAGCCCGATCGTGCACACCATCCCGGTGCAGCTGCTGGCCTACCACACCGCGCTGGCGCGCGGCACCGACGTGGACAAGCCGCGCAATCTTGCCAAGAGCGTGACGGTGGAATGACCGGAGGCGGTGACGCCGCCTGCGTCACTGTTTCCGGATCGGGTCGTTGCGGGTGGTCGAGCCGTTGAGGCATGATCCGCGCGGGGCGCCGGTCCGCTGAACGGGCGGGCCGGCTATTCGATGGGGAAATGGATCGGGATTCGTCGGGAATCGGGACGGCTGCCGCCGTAAGCGGCAGGCGCGTGGCCGCCCGGGCAGAAGCGTCCGGAACGGGTGTGCCCCCGATGCCGGACGATCCGTGGAGCGTCATGCGCGTCGGTGGGGATCGATGCTGGGCCGCGCGGGCATGGCCGCGGCTTGCCGTGGCCGGTCCGGCTTCGATTCCGATGCGCGAGCCACGGGTCCGACGGGCGAATCTCCGGCTGGCTGGCGTTCCTGCCTTTCCGCTTCGCGGAAGCGGGCCGGGAGGCGAGCGATCTCCATCCGCCCTCGGGGCGCCTTCTTTCCGCAAGCGATGGGAGGGAACGCGGAAAGATCCAGCACTCGGAAAGAACACGCCATGAAAAGAACCTCCCTGCCGGCGCAGGCATCCTCAGCGGGCTGGGTCATCCCCCGCTGGCATCGCGCGGCCTTGCTGGCCGTCATACTCGCCAGCGTCCTGTCCGCCTGTGGCGGCGGAGGTGGCGGCGGCAGCGGCAACGGTGGCGCCGCACCTTCGCCCCCGCCCATCGGCGGCGGGACGCCGCCACAGAT